>JAQCEY010000006.1 GCA_027620075.1 Pseudomonadota bacterium
AAATATATGGTAGCAGAGCCTAACCGTACCGTAAAAGCCGACAGAACAAAGATAGGAAGCTATGAAAGCTTCGTTTTAGAAAGCGGCGGAAGTAGCTCGGGAGGTGGTGGAACAACGCCTCCGACAAGTAGCGGTTCAAGTAATCTACAGGTTAGAATAAACGGAGAGTGGAAAGCGGTATGCTGTGAAGGCGGCACACTTAAAGTATCCGATCAAAGCTGTTCTTGGAAGGAAAGCAGTCGCTATCTGACGGAAGGCGGTATAAAACTTAACTGCCCTGAAGTTAAAGACAGACAAGGCAGTGCATGGTCTAAATACACCGACCTTTACCCAAAAACATGTAACTGCACTACCGGCGGTGAAGCCATGCATGGTGCTCCTCACCAGAACTCCGGCGCTCACGTAAAAGAAAGTTTAAAATTAAATGACGGTGCACCTATATTTCCGAATAACGGTCGTGAAAGATGCGTTAAGGTACAAAGTGACGGTCAGCTAAAAACCGAACGTTCAAGTGTTAGAGGTGAAAAATGGAGCAATAGTTCCGGATGGCCTGATAAATCTTGTCCGCATTTTAGATTAATTAACTTCTATTAAAATCTATTAAGAAAAGCCGTTCATAAAAATGAACGGCTTTTTTTATACTTATTCGGATATTTTACCGGTGTTTTTATATGTAAAGTATAGTAAATTTGAATTTAATTTACGCATATTTGTCATGCTGAATTTATTGCAGCATCTCACTTTATTTTAAAAAGACCGTGAAACAAGTGCACCGGTGACAAAAAAATATAAAAAACCAATTAATGGGACATTCCGTTACTTTTTTGCAGCTATACAATCCTGTTTTATCTGAACTACCAGTTCACTTACGTCTTGGAATTTCCGTTCCTCACGAATATATGATAGAAACTCTATTTCTGCCGTTTTTCCATATACATCACGGTTAAAATCAAATATATGTACCTCTAATACCTCTTCAGAGCCGCTGAAGGTAGGTTTTATGCCCAAATTGGCAACACCCCTCAATATCTCGTTCTTGCCCCCGATTGTCACCCTGACGGCATATACGCCCCTTTTAGGACGCAAATATTCACCCATATCTACATTTATGGTAGGAAAGCCAATGGATTTCCCCCTGTTTTCACCCTTTACAATAATGCCGGATAGTTTGTAATTTCTGCCAAGAATAGAGCTTGCTTCCTTTAAATCACCATGTTTTAATGCATTCCTTACACGTGTCGATGAAAAACGTTGCTCATCGCCCACTGCTTCTACTTTGGTATACCCAAAACCATGCGTTTTTGAGTATAGTTCCAGCATATCGGCATCACCGCCCTTATTATAACCGAATATGAAATCATAACCGGTTACGATGTGAGAAGCTTGTAATTTTTCCAGCAGTATCTTCTCAATGAAATCTTCTGCCGTTATTGCCGCAAACTCCTTATTAAAATTTACAGCATAAAGATAATCAATCCCTAACCTTTCTAGTAAATATGCTTTTTGCTCTTTGTCGGTAAGGCGGTAATTCTTTATTTCAGGCTTAAAAACATTTATTGGGTGAGGTTCAAAGGTCATAACTGCCGACGGCACTTTATTTTCCACGGCTATATTTACTGTCGTGTGTATTAGTTTTGCATGTCCCTTATGTACCCCGTCAAAATTACCGAGGGCTATAACACTTCTGTTTGCGGCATCAGGTCTTTTATTATAATCGTTAATAATCAGCATGGTCAAAGGGTTAATTTGTATCCGGTCTTAGCTTCATGTAGATAAGTACAGGAGATGCAATATAAATAGACGAGTACGTACCTATGATAACGCCGAAAAGAGCCGCTAAAGAAAAGCTCTTTATAACCTCACCACCCATTAAAACCAATGCTAAAAGTGCTACAACCGTAGTAAGGGAGGTAAGCATGGTACGAGTCAGGTTATTATTGACGCTGACATTAATAAGCTCATGCATAGGCATCTTTTTATATTTGCGTAAGTTCTCACGGATACGGTCGAATACTACCACCGAATCGTTTATTGAGTAGCCGATAATCGTAAGTATAGCTGCGATTGAGGATAAGTTAAACTCAAGCTGTGTAAGGCTGAAAAAACCAAGCGTAATTACGGCATCATGTATTAAGGCTATAATGCCTCCGACACCATATTGCCACTCAAAACGAAGCCATATATATACCATCATCGCAGCGAACGCTAAAACAAGCGATAATGCTCCTGATCTTATAAGCTCGCCGCCAACTTTAGGTCCTACGTATTCAGTATTACGGTACTCGATATTTCCGCTGAAATTAGATGCCAGTATTTCCTTTATATTGTCGATAATTACTATCTTGTCGGACTCAATATCCGAATTTTCACCGACGCGGATAAGTATGTTATTAGGCTCGCCGAAAGTCTGTAAGGAAACATCACCTATATCCGCACCTTTTAAAAGGTCACGCATCTTGCTCAGTTCTACAGGCTGTTCGAATTTTGCGTCTATCAATATGCCGCCTGTAAAATCTATACCGAAATTAAGCCCCTTGGTCGCAAGTAGAAAAATTGTAGCGCATAGCAAAAATGCCGAAAAAGCGAATGCTAAAATTTTACTTTTAATAAAATTTATCTTTGTGTCGGAAGGAATAATTTTTAATGCCATAATTTTTATACTTTAATATATTATTTTTAACGACTTATATAAAATAATCAACGTCGCTCATATTACTATACTTAAGCCGTTGCCGTATAGTAATATTTTAATATTCAGTTACAATCCTTAAAAAAACAAATGAATTGACTATAAATAACAAATGCTAACTAACATAGTTTTTTATAGTTGGCAATATTTGGTGGGATTTACTTTGTTCAACTTAGTCAAGAAGACCGGATTTTATCAGTTTTGTTTCAAGCATTTCAGGAGAGAACGGCTTTAGGATATAATCATTTATGCCAAGTTTGGTCATTTTATGAACCGTGGCCTCATCGTTCCGTGCAGAACAGGCAATAACATATGTCCGTTTGTCCCCCTGAATATTACGGAACTCACGTAAAAACTCTATACCGTCCATTTTAGGCATCATAATGTCAAGTATTATCAGGTCGGGTTGCGTTTTCTTGCAGTATTCTAATGCTAATTCGCTGTCACCCATTTCAACGGGGTGGACATGTAGTTGGGAAAGAACCTTGGACGCTACCTCACGGGCTATTTCATTATCATCTAAAACCATAAATAAAGGCATACTAACCTCAATATCAGCACATATCAATACCACTTGTGTAACTTATATGTTACAAGGAAGTGGTTAACAAATGATTAACTTTTGTGAGATGCACTATAGCCTTATAGGAACCGCATAAGAACCCATAAGCCTTATATATGAACGGTTATCGCCTTTGTTGAACGACAAATTAATGTCTTTTAATACCGAGCTACCGACCTCTAAGAACTTATCTACCTGTATAAGGCGTGCATCGTTTTTTCTTGCGAGAATAGTAGCGTTCAGGTCAAAGCCTTTGAAAATATCAATAATAACCCCGTTATCACATGAGCCGCAAAATGATATTATCGAAACGTCGTCATCGGTCTTTTCAGGCATAACATTAGCAATTGCCAAACTTGGTTTTGACCTGTCATCACTGCTTTCTATAAAAGGAATACGTGCAAATATATATATATTATTTTTCTCGTCTTGCGGTCTGTCCCACCATGGTTTTTCAGATGTATCGAGCAAAGGCAGCATACCTATGGAAGAATTGCCCGATGCTACGTTATCTATAACTTGCTGTGTGGATTTCTCGCATGTTGTCCTGACGAATGTTCCGTAATACTCCCTTGCGTGCCAATAGCAGTCATTATGGTCGGAATCGGCATAAGCACTTATGGACATTTCCTGCTCGGTGCATAATGATGTGGAGATTATCATACGCCAGATAGTGGCTATCGCAGCGGGAGGAAAGCTGCTATTTGCTTTTTTTGTCAAATCACGAAGCATTGAAGCTTCACGTCCTGCCCTTATGAAATTTTGCGTAGGGCTGTTCTGGGATTTATACTTGCCGACCTGCTTTACTATCTCCATTCTTTCTTGCAAAAGAGATATGATTTTATCATCAATTTTATCAATTTGTTTACGAAATTGCGATAAATCTTCTTTTTGTGCTGACATAATTGCAAAATCCTGTATTTTGAGCGAGATATTTTTTTATATTAATAAGTAATGCATGTCAAAGAAAGTTAAAGAGATATTCGGACCCGAATATAAAGAGTTTGAAATCGGCGATATAATCTATCTTGCCGAAGAAGAACCGCTTATGCTTGATTGCGGGAAAGAAATATCAAATTTCCCCATAGCCTACCAGACGGCAGGAAAGCTGAATAAAAATAAATCCAACGCCATATTGCTTTGTCACGGTCTTACCGGCGACCAGTATTTTATGAGAACTCACCCCGTTACAGGTAAACCCGGTTGGTGGGAGGAGATAGTCGGTAAAGGTAAACTGATAGATACCGATAAATATTTCGTTATATGTGCCAATGTGCTAGGCGGTTGTATGGGTTCTTACGGTCCTAAGCATATTAACCCCGAAACAAATAAGCCTTACGGGCTTGATTTCCCCATAATCACTATCGGGGATATGGTGCGTTCGCAAAAGCTATTGATAGAGCATTTGGGTATAAAAAAGTTGGCTGCGGTAATAGGCGGCTCAATGGGGGGTATGTTGGCACTTGAGTGGGCGGTAAGCCACGGTAAAATGGTATATTCCGCTGCCATAATAGCCTCAGCCTCACGTCATACGGCACAGAATATCGCATTCCATGAAATCGGTCGCCAGACTATAATGGCTGACCCCAACTGGTGCGAAGGTAAATATATTGAGGAGAAGAAATATCCGGTAGCAGGTCTGTCCGTTGCGCGTATGACGGCACATGTAACATATCTTTCCGAACACGGGCTGCAACGCAAATTCGATAGGGGGCTACAGGACAGGGAAGCCGTAACCTACGGGTTTGATGCGGACTTTCAGGTTGAAAGCTACCTTCGTTATCAAGGGCGGTCGTTTGTTGACAGGTTTGACCCTAATTCATATCTGTATATTACAAGGGCTATGGATTATTTTGATTTGGTAGATGCAAATGGCGGTAATCTGTCAAAAGCTTTTAAAAACGTAGATACTAAGTTCTGCATAATTTCCTTTTCAAGTGACTGGTTGTTCCCGACTTCGGAAGCTAAGAATATCGTACATGCATTAAGTGCCGCTGCGGCAAAGGTCAGCTTCGTGGAGGTGGAAACCGATAAAGGGCATGATGCCTTCTTACTTGATGAGCCTGAGTTCTTTGAGACATTAGGCGGTTTTGTAAACGGAATTACCGAGGAGCTAGGAATTTAGTTTTTAATAATATAAAAGTATAATAGTTTATAAGAAAGATGTCTTTAGTGAAAAAATGGAACATAAAAATTTAAGACCCGACCTACAACATATCGCCGACCAGATAGAAAAAAACAGCCATATTATGGAAATAGGCTGTGGTGACGGGTTGTTGCTTGAGCATTTAGCCAAGCATAAAAATGTTGACGGCAGGGGGATCGAACTATCGCAAAAAGGCGTAAGCAGATGCGTAAAGAACGGCTTGTCGGTTATTCAGGGTGATGCCGATGAGGATTTGCAGTATTATCCCGACCTGTGCTTTGATTATGCGGTTTCCAGTCAGGTTATACAGGCTACCAAAAACCCTAAGGAAGTATTGCAGGAAATGATGAGGATATCTAACAAATGCATAATATCTATTCCTAATTTCGGATATTGGTATAACAGATATTACCTTACGCTAAAAGGTCGTATGCCTGTTTCAAAAACTCTCAGCTATCAATGGTATGATACGCCCAATATCCACTTTAGCACAATAAAGGATTTCGAGATTTTGTGTAAGGAGTTAGGATATAAGATAGAGAAAAAAATATATCTACAACCCTCAGGAGAAGTGGCAAGCTCAATGTTAGCAAAGGCATTTCCTAATTTTTTCAGCGAGAAATGTGTTTTTGTGATTGCGTAGAAATCTATTAAGATTTAATAGTGTTTTCTTCAGGTATTGATTCGGTAGCATCGACCTTGTGACCATTTACAATTTTATAAAACGTTATTTTTTGTTTCAACTCATTCAGTTCCTTCTTACACCGCAAGCTGTGAAAATAGTTAAAAAGGAAGCATAGCGGTAATGGGGCTACTAATAATAAATCAATCCAAGCAAAGTAAGTGTAATAGTTCGAACTGGCTCTTGTGAGAGAAGAATAAAATAACTGGCAGGATAAAATAAGTGTGAAGAGTGCGGCGACTTTTTTAGCATTGTCCGTGCAAGATTCCGATTTTTCTGTAAATGAATCCTTTATGTCGTTAGCCATTAAAAGGATATTGTTAATTTTACCTTGCTCTGAAGTAGAATCTTTCGCCATATCAAGTATATCTTTACGGACTTCTTTATAGAAATGTGTCACCGGTTGTGAAACTTTTTCTCTTACCCCTTCAAAAAGGGTAAATAGAAGATTTACTCCGATTGCAAAGCAAACAAAATTGTTGAGGGCTTCCAGTTCCATTATATTGATAAAGCCTCATTACTGTTTTCAAACATCTTGTTAAAACGAGTATGAAGTTTTATTGCGTTTTCGTGGTTACCGAAATTAGCGACCGCTGTTCTTTTTAATCTATCGGTTTCTTCCCTGTATGCCGAATTATCCATAACGGTAAAATGATCGGAAGTTTCGGAGGTAGTGCGAACATTTAAATTACCTACTTTTTTCTCGTCGCTTTTACCTTCTCTCTTTTTTCTAAATAGTGCAGAACCTACTTTGTAAATAAGCGGTCTATCCAAAAAATCATTGCCGACACTTTGTTCAAGAATAATATTTATCTGTCCTTTACGCTTAGTTGTGAAAGAAATGGCATTTTCAATCAGATCCGCATTGTCGTACACTTCATCGGACAATTTTTCGCAGTAGATATTTACGTGATTTTTTGCGTTTTTGAACATAGCAGACAGAAGCACCGAGGCGTGCGATGTTGCACTATTAGATATATCCTTATTAATGCCCCTTGCAGCCAGATCATTTACCATTTCCTCATATGAGGAATATGTAATAACCTCATTGTCAGAGTTACAGTCTTTATCCGAATAGTTTTCTTTTTTCATGTTGCTTTCCCATCACATTTACCTAATGCAACTTTTGTTAAGTTTATTCTATCAATTTTTTAAAGAAAAGAAAGTAAAGATTACTAACAATTCTAAATTGAATTGCAAGTAATTTAATAAAATCATTATAAGATATCTGAAATTGTTGCGCAAGAATGTCCCGATACATAATATAGGATATATGGTCGTATTATAAGTTTACTCAATAAGTGACAATTTACTATAGTTAGTTTATAACCTTTATTGCCATAATGACGGCGAGTGAGAAAAATAAAATAAAACACTATGACTAACGAAATTATAGTATCTGAAAATTATAATAACAGCTCATATCTTATAAAGAGGCTGTTTTTCCATCATATGCGTCCATATCTTGGTATAGTGGGCATTGCGGTGGTATGTATGATATTGGTTGCGACCACTACCGCCGGAACCGCATATATCATGGAACCTATAATGGACGATATCTTTTTAAAAAAAGATGAAACAATGTTAAAGGTAATTTCGTTATCCGTATTGCTCATCTTCTTAGTAAAAGGTGTTGCCATGTTCGGGCAGAATTATCTGATGCAATGCCTTGGACAGCGGATTATTACCGATATGCAGATGGCATTATTCAGGCATCTTTTGTGCCTTGACCTTTCGCAGGTAACCGTAGAATCGTCCGGTAAGATAATCTCACGTTTTACCAATGATATAAATATATTAAGGCAAAGCGTGGTTATAATCCTGACCGGAATGGCAAGGGAAACATTAACGCTTGTAATGCTTGTGGGGCTTATGTTCTATCAAAATGCCAGTCTGGCGTTAATAGCGTTCTTCGCTTTTCCGGTTGCCGTATATCCTGTTATCAGGCTTGGAAGGAGAATGAGAAAAATATCAAATAATACTCAGGAAGAAATGGGAGAGTTTACGCACAGGCTTGATGAAACATTCCGCAGTGCAAAAGTAATTAAAGCTTATCAGCAGGAAGAATACGAGATATCAAGGGCAACAGATGCGGTAGAAAGAATATATGCCCTATATAAAAAGGCCGCCAGAAACCAGTCTGCCGCATCACCTATTGTTGAAACAATCGGTGGTTTTGCCATAGCTGCCGTTATATTTTATGGTGGAATGCAGGCAATTGAAAGTGACGCTACTTCAGGCAACTTTATGTCGTTCATTACAGCCGCATTATTGACCTACAGACCTGCCAAAGTGCTTTCTAAAATGAACACCACTTTACAGGACGGGCTTGCCGCTGCAAGGAGGTTGTTCATACTGCTTGATACCGAGCCTCAAATAAAAAATTCTCCTAACGCCAAAACCCTTAAGATAGTAAAACAAGGTGCATCTGTCGGCTTTAAGGACGTAAAGTTCAGCTATACGGAAGAAAAGCCTGCCTTAAAAGGTGTATCAATAGAGGCGAATGCAGGTGAAACTATAGCTCTTGTCGGCCCTTCCGGAGGAGGAAAGTCCACTATAATGAACCTGATATTGCGTTTCTATGACGTAAGTGAGGGAGTAATTACGATAAATGGCAGTGATATAAAGGATTTTACCATCTCCAGCCTGCGTGACAATATCTCGTATGTCAGTCAGGAAATATCATTGTTCGATGATTCGGTAGCGGCAAATATAGCATATGGCAACCCTACGGTTTCTATGAAAAAAATCGAGGAGGTGGCAAAAGCTGCCGCCGCACATGACTTTATCTCCAAACTGCCGGATGGTTACCATACCCTTATAGGGCAGGACGGTACAAGGCTTTCAGGCGGTCAGAGGCAAAGAATATCTATTGCAAGGGCAATGCTAAAAGGTTCGCCGATATTGCTGCTTGATGAGGCAACATCCGCTTTGGATAAAATCTCCGAAAACAAAATTCAGGCAGCCCTTGAAAAATTAATGAAAGGAAAAACTACTATAGTTATTGCACACCGCCTAAGTACCATAGAAAATGCCGATAAAATATATGTGATAAAACAGGGAGAGGTGGTAGAAGAGGGCAAACACAGCACACTCATAAGAAAAGAAGGTGAGTATAAAAAATTATATAAGGGTATAGAAAAAGACAATGAGACCGGGAAAAAAAATCCTAAAAAGTAAGGCGTTCCATGTTTTTATCTGTTGGTTAGCCCATAAATATATATGGTTTGTTTACCTTACGAGTCGTTGGGAAGTAAGAGGGGCGGAACACAGGATAAAACTGGAAGAACAAAAGCAGCAATGTATATTTGCTTTCTGGCACGGAAGGTTACTGATGATACCGCCTTTTGCCCCTAAAGTGGCAAAGATACACGTGCTTATCTCAAACCATAATGACGGCGAACTTATTGCACGTACCATGACACATTTCGGTTTCGGATTGGTAAGGGGTTCTACAGGAAAAGAAGGGCTGACAGCCCTGCGCAATATACTAAAAATATTCAAGAAAGGTGAAAATCTGGCAATAACCCCCGATGGTCCTAAAGGTCCTCGCATGAGAGTTTCAGGAACTGTCATAGATATAGCTAAAATGTCGGGACTGCCTATCATTCCGCTAACCTTTTGTGCAAGTAAATGCAAGGTGCTGAGAAGCTGGGACAGATTTATTGCAGCAAAACCGTTTTCAAAGGGTTGTTTTATATATGGTGAACCTTTATACGTTAAAAAAGACGCAAATGAGGAAGAATTGAAAAAAGCTGGTATTGAGCTTGAAAATAGGTTAAATAAAATTACTGAAGAAGCGGATATGGCTGTAGGTATTGAACCTGTTCTTCCTTGTGAAGATGTAAAGGAGAAGCGATAAATGGAAAAATTTCCGAATCCGTCGAATGATAATACTTTTAACGAAGCGAAAAATAATTATATGTTGTTAAAACTATATAAATTCCTGACCTTTATAGGCTCACCGCTGATAGACCTGTATCTTTTTAAGAGAAAAAAAACAGGTAAGGAAGACAGCAAACGTTTTCCTGAAAGATTGGGTTATCCTGCCTTTCCAAGACCGGAAGGTACGTTGGTGTGGGTGCATGCCGCAAGTGTGGGCGAGGCTTTATCGGTGTTGCCTATCATAAAGAAATTATCCGATTCCAATGAAGATACAAATTTCCTGCTTACAACGGGAACCACAACCTCTGCCAAATTAATTGAAAGCAGATTGCCCGATAAAGCGTTCCATCAGTTCGTGCCTGTCGATATGCCGCTTGCGGTAAGGCGTTTTTTAAAACACTGGAAACCCGACCTTGCCCTATGGGTGGAGTCGGAGCTTTGGCCGAACCTTGTTACCCAGACAGGAAAAAAATGTAAGATGATATTGGTAAACGGACGTATTTCCGATAATTCATACAGGAAATGGTTACGTTATAAATCGCTTGGTCAGCAAATATTAAGGTGTTTTACCCTTACATTGCCGCAAAGCAAACTTGATGCAGAGCGTTTTGAAGCACTTGGTGCGGGTAATGTTAAGTATTTCGGTAATATTAAATTCGATGCACCGGCATTGCCATCTGATTCGCAAAAAATGGGAGAGTTGGTAAGTCAGGTAGGGGAGCGTCCCGTATGGCTGGCTTCCAGTACCCATGAAAATGAAGAAGTAATAATAGCTAATATCCATAAAGAACTAAAAGAAGAAAACCCTAACCTGCTTACTATTATAGCTCCTCGCCACCCTAAACGTATGGCGGAGATAGTAAAGGATATAAAAGAAACAGGGCTTAATATTGCAGTGCGTTCAAAAGAAGAGCCTATAGAAGAAGAAACAGATATATATATAGCCGACACATTAGGGGAGCTGGGTATTTTTTATCGTTTGGTATCTATTGTTTTTATCGGAGGCTCATTGGTGGATAAGGGAGGACAGAACCCTCTGGAAGCGGCAAGGCTTGACTGTACTATTATTTACGGCCCTTACATGGATAATTTTAAAGAAATAAAGCATGAGTTGGAAGAAGCGGAAGCCGTTATTTGCGTTAATAATAAGTCCGACCTGAAAAACACAATAGAAGAACTCATAAAAGATCACGAAAGGCAGGACGAACTTGCTAAATCCGCCCGTAAACTTGTCGATGAAAAAGCCGGTGTACTGGATTCCTACGTAAAGGAAATAAATACATATCTTGAGCAAATTACAGGGAAAAAAGACAAAGCCGCCTAAATGCAAGGCTAACTAACTGTTTTTTTTAAATTCTATTTGCATACACATTGTCATGTGCAGGCTTTATTTACGTTCGTATCCGCACACGATCGCATGGATTCGCCGAACGGATTCGGTGAATGACAACAAAAATACCACTATAAAAAAACAGAGAGCCTTCAAAAAAACAGAGAGCCTTCTTAAAGGATTTTGCACAAATTTAGATGAGTTAGCATTGAATGTTTTCTTAAAAGAACTTTAAAAAAAGTAATAATGGTACTATAATGAAAAACTAACTTTTAAAATAATTTAACATAGCATGAAATATTCAAGACCTTTATTTGTATTTATAATATCGATAATATACTTTTGTATGTACAGCATGTCGTCTGTTATGCACGAAACCTTCCTGATAAATAACTATAACACTATGATAGCAGAGGACAAGGTGCTTCTTCATACACTCCTGTATGGACTTGAATCTTTTCAAAGGGCGTTTATCATACTGTTCGTTCTTACGATACATAGATATGTATTTGCTTTGTTCGTACCTTTTTTATTTGTATGCAGTGCATCTGCATCATATTTCATTTATTATTTCAAGATACAGATAACTCCGTATATTATGGCTGCTTTTTTTGAGGCTACAAATAATGAGATAGCTTCTTTCATGAATTTACAATTAATTTTATGGTGTGCTTTTGCTCTGATATTATCTCTTGTATTTGTATGGATATTCGTTAAATATGATAAGAAAGATACTAATAGGAAAAGAAACAATATATTTGTTTTTTTTACAGGCATCTTTGCCCTATGTGTTATAGTATTGCCCGGACACGCAAAAAATACTCAGTATATGCCGTTCGATTTTTTAAAAAGTACATATAAATACACCGTCAACAAATATATAAAGGTATTACGCGATGATATTTCTAAGATACCTGCTACCGTAAATGAAGAAGATCTGGTTGTTGTACTAATTATCGGGGAGTCTACCAGAGGTGACCATTTCTCTCTTAACGGTTATGAACGCGAAACAAATCCTAATCTCAAACAAATAGATCATCTTATTAACTTCACTAATGCCGGATCTTGCCACAACCTTACCGGTGTTTCGGTACCTTGTATGCTTACAAGGGCTATAAAAAGCAACAAGGATCCTATATATGAAGAAACTTCTGCAATAAGTGTTTTCAGGAAGCTCGGCTTCAAGACTTTCTGGATAGATAATCAGGGCTTAAGGAATACTATAGTTCTTTCATCTATATCCGACCTTATACAGGAGGCTGAAGTAGCGATTTCTTCTAACCGCATATCCGAGGGGCTGGATAAATCGGAGAAATTATACGGTGACGAAAAGTTGCTTCCTATATTAGACGGTATACTTGCCCAACAGGGCAAAGATAAAAATAACACACTGGTTATTTTACATACTATGGGTAATCACTGGCAGTATGACCACACATATAATCCCAAATATAAAGTATGGAGTCCTATATGTAGACCTTCTAAAGAAAATTATGACCCCGACAGAGAAGTAAAGTGCGATACGAGTGTTCTGCTTAATTCATGTATAGCAGCTAATAACATGGCACTATGCAGTAAAGATGAGTTGATAAACTCATATGATAACAGTATCTTACAAACAGATGCATTTGTCAGTGAGGTTATTAAAAGGCTAGAGGACAAAAAAGCTTTCGTAGTATATAGCTCGGATCACGGCGAGTCACTTGGCGAGGACGGTTTTTACCTACATGGTCAGGGCAGTGACCATTTTTTCAGACCTGAACAGTTCCACATACCTATGTTAATATGGGCTTCTGAAGAATATAGGAAAAATAATCCGGAAAAGTACGAGAACATAAAAGCTACCGCTGATAAACGGGTTGAGCATGACGTTCTTTTCCATACTTTGCTCGGATGCAGTAATATTGAAACCGAGCTGATAAATAACGAGTTGAACCTTTGCAGTAGTGAGGCTGACTTGCCTAACAAGTAAAAATCCGACTATAATAAAATACCGCATATAAAACGCCTAATGATGTAACAAAAAAACTACTTGACAAGTGTGGTATAATGTAAAATTTTAAGGTGTCATATAACTTAATTTGTTAAAAATGAGCAAAAAACTCGGTTTATTTATTATTGTTAGCTTGGTTAGCGTGCAGATACTATCGTTTTTGCATATGGCTAATTATGGCTTGGAAAAGCACGAGCATGATGGTCGGGTTTGTGATATTTACCTGCATTGCGAGAATACTAAACACAGCACACCTAGCGTTGCCGTTGTACCTAACCTCACCGAATATTCCACATTTTCCCTCGCTTTGCCTGAGCTTACGTTGGTCGGGTTGCAAAGCTATAGCTTAGCATCGCCACGCGCACCGCCTTTTTTCTTCTAAACACCAAAACTATATAAACAATTTTACAAACCGCCCTGTTATTCAAGGGGTCGGTTATATTTAGTCTTTAGGAGAAAAGAAAATGTTAAAAACAAAATTTGCGGCTTCTGCCGCTTTAATCACTATGCTTTCAAGCACTTCTGCACCGGCCGCATCGGATAAGGATATCGAGGCATTACGTGCCGAGATTCAAAATATGAAAAAGACCTATGAAGGTCGTATTGCCGAGTTGGAATCAAAGCTTAGCAAGGTGGAAAAAACTCAGGCTAAGGCGGTCGCACCTGTACCTGCTGCACCTGCCACTCCTGCCACTGCAAGGCGAGATGTGAAGGATAACAGTTTTAATCCTTCCATAGGAGTAATCTTAAACGGGCAGTATAATCAGTTTTCTTCTGATGAAGGAGAAATTGCAGGATTTGCCGTCGGTCACGAAGGGGAACGTCCTCGTGAGGGATTTGCGGTAGATCATACCGAGATTAACTTCTCGGCTAATGTCGATGACAAATTCTTTGGCAGCACCACGGCAGCAATCGCCCAGCATGAAGGGGAAACCGAGATAGAACTTGAAGAAGCCTTTGTTCAGACACTACCCGGCATAGGGCTACCAAACGGTATGAGCGTAAAAGCCGGACGTGCCTTTTGGACACTGGGTTATCTCAATGAGCATCACAGCCATGCAGATGATTTTGCCGATCGTCCGTTGCCTTATCGTGCATTCTTAAATGAAGCCTTCAATGATGATGGCGCCCAGATATCTTATGTACTGCCAACCGACTTTTATTCTGAAATCGGTGGCGGTTTATTTCGAGGTGACGACTTCCCGTTTGGTGAAGGTGACGGCGAAGGAATCGGAGCTTGGTCGGCATTTGCTCGTATCGGCGGTGATATAGGCGATAACCAAAGCTGGCGTTTAGGGGGCTATATCCTATCAGGCGAAGCGGACGGTTCACGCCTTACCAATGAAGATATGGTTAGCTTCACAGGCGATACCGATATTTACGCCACTGATATCCGCTATACATGGGCACCTACCGGCAACGCACACAACCAAGAAGTAATCCTACAGGGGGAATATTTCCTGCGTAATGAAGACGGTGTGTATGAAGATACCGATGCGGGTACAGGTGCGGTCAACTTTGATGATTCTTCAAGTGGCTGGTATGCACAGGGAGTTTACAAGTTTGCTCCGCAGTGGCGTGTCGGTTTGCGTTACAGCCGGCTTGAAGCTGCCGATGTTCCTGCCGGTTTAGCAGGAAGTGCATTGGATTCTGAGGGGCATGACCCGAAAGCTTATAGCACGATGCTGGATTGGACAAATAGTGAATTTAGCCGTGTACGTCTGCAATATAACCGTGAAGAACTAGCACGCGGGCAAGATGACGATCAGTTAATGGTGCAATATATCATGAGCATTGGTGCTCATGGTGCGCATAAATACTAAGGTGGCGTTATGAAACAATTCCTCGGATTATTTGTGGTGGGGCTGCTTTGTGCAGTTCCACTTGCTGCACAGGCGAAGGTTAATATCTTCGCCTGTGAACCTGAATGGGCTGCACTGGCAGAGGAAATCGGCGGCGACAAGGTGGAAGCCTTCTCCGCCACCCATGCCGGACAAAACCCGCATCATATCCGTGCCAGACCAAGCCTGATTGCCAAGGCACGTAATGCCGATTTGATAATCTGCTCCGGTGCAGGTTTAGAAGTCGGCTGGCTTCCTATATTACTGCAAAAAGCAAGTGCGGAAGTTCAGCCGGGGGCGGTCGGTCATATTATGGCATCGGAGTTTGTGCCGATACTGGAAAAGCCGTTAGAAGTTGATCGCAGTATGGGTGACGTGCATCCTGAGGGCAATCCGCATGTGCATCTAAATCCGCATAATATCCTGTTAGTAGCCGCTGTGCTGACTAAAAGGTTGGAATCAATTGATATAGCCAATGCTGATTTTTATCGCAGTCAGTCGGAGGATTTTACTTCTCGCTGGCAGAAGGCTATTTCTCGTTGGGAAAAAGAAGCTGTTGACCTGAAAGGAAAGCCGGTGGTAGTGTATCACAAATCGTTTAGTTACCTGCTTGATTGGTTAGAGTTAAAACAGGTAGCCTCTTTGGAGCCAAAGCCCGGTATTCCGCCTACTGCTTCGCATTTGGAGGGATTATTGCAACAACTCAAAGCAAAGCCTGCCAAAGTAATTATTCGCACGCCGTATGAGCCGAATGATGCCGGTAAATGGTTATCGGAGAAAACCGGCACACCTGCCGTTGTGCTGCCTTATACGATTGACGGAGATACTGAAAGTAGCGATTTATACGCACTGTTTGACCGCTCTATCGGTCTATTAAAAGAGGCAATAGATGGTAAGTAATGAAATGATAAGCATTGTGGGGCCGGCATTAGTAGCCGGTCTTATGATTGCTTTAACCCACGCACCGCTCGGCATAGAAGTTCTAAGGCGTGGCATTATATTCATTGACCTTGCAGTTGCCCAGATTGCAGGGCTTGGACTGGTGGCGGCATCAACCTTTCTACACCAACCGTCAACATTGCTGATACAAGGGACGGCACTTTTATGTGCTATTATAGCAGGACTGTTTTTCCGCAAAGTAGAAAAGGTTATACCCGAACAGCAAGAGGCAATTATAGGCGTAAGTTTCGTGCTGGCAGCATCACTGGCTATTTTAATTCTGGCAGATCATCCGCATGGCGGTGAAGAAATCCAACACCTATTATCCGGGCAAATGCTGTTTGTTACATGGGAAGATGTTTTAATGCACGCACCGATCTACGTTCTGATTATTGCGGCATGGTTTTTTAAACCGTCCTTACGCAGCGGCATCGGTTTTTATCTGCTGTTTGCACTAGCCATAACCTCATCGGTACAGATGGTCGGAGTGTATGTAGTATTTGCCGGCTTGATTCTTCCTGCATTGGCAGCAGTAAAGTCCAATCACCCGCATAAGGTAGCATGGCTGTGCGGTATATTTGCCGTAGTAGCCGGAATTATTACAGCCATGATTTCAGACATTCCCGCAGGGCCGTTAATTGTGGTGAGTTACGTTTTAACTGCCGTCAGTTTTGTAATCGGAAGAAGATTAACTCGTGTATAGAATGAGGCACTGCTTTTCTTCTCCCAAACCTTCACCTTCACGGAAATGCCTGTAAATTGTAGGGAAGGGTTTCGAAATACTTTCACTGAAACTTACTAATTACTTCGATAAGTAACTCTTTTAACCATGGGGCAGCTATTATAATAAGCCCTATCAAATAGAATGTATTTAGCTTTTGAGCGGAACGTATTTTAAATCCTAAAAACGTAGAGGGACTTTCATTTGAAATAGATTTTGTTAGTGCTAATTCCGGCAATATATGAAAGTACTTATTCTCTATACTCTCTGCTTGTTTTACCGCTCCTATAAGTAATGGATGATAATGGAGTCTATCCATTATAAAAAAAGCAATCCAAGCACATGATAAAGCAGAAGATATATGAGAGATTATTGAAGAATCAATTCCCTCACTACCTACTTTTATCCCATATGCTCCTATTGATATTCCAAGTATGGAAATTGCAAGCGATCTTATTTTAAGAGCAATGTCATTGAAATGCTTTTGAACATCTATAGTTTGTTTCCATATATCAACGATATTTTGATTTATATTATTGTTAATATTTTTTTGAAAAGGAATAAATTCAAAAAATTTTTTTATTTCGTCAAAAGAGTTTAGAGAAATAGATGGCTCAACATCTTTAACCTTTAACTCCCTTTCTTTTTGAACATCTTCATCTGTCCAGTGAGTTACTTTTTTTAATAACTCATATTCCTTTTTTTTATGCGACACACCATATTTTGCGTGAACATCGGTTATACACGCATGTTGAGCCATCACTATGTCTTTAAAAAGGCTATCTCCTATATACACACACTCATCTAAATTTGCGTCAATATCCTTTATAATATCTTTTAAAAGCTCAGGGTTTGGTTTAACTTCATCTACAGGTGTAAATCTATGTTTTGTATGCTTAAACTTATATTCTTCCGGAGAGTATTTTCTTATTTCTTCTTTTTCTATATGCAATCTATGATCTTGCGACGAATATAGTATATCTATGATACCGTCGAGCTTAAGCTTTCTAAGCCGATAATTTGTATAATATGCCATAGACTCCGTATAAGCCACGACAAGACAACCTTTTAATTTAAAAAACTCAAGAGTTTCTTTTACTCCGTCATATAATTTTAGGTGCTTTTTTCGTTCAGAATTAAAAGCGTGTATTGCCTCATCGTAAACTTTTACCAATTCTTCATTGGGGTGCAATCTTTTTAAAGAAGGAATCTCTTGAATCAAGAAAGCATACTCGGCAGTACCATATTTTTGATGAATCTCCTTAATTTCAGGAAGTAGATTTTCTTTACTAATACCGCTTATTTTTTCAATTTTATTAAGCATAGCGTTAAATGGATAGTACCAAATGTCAAACCAGTTGTATAAAGTATTATCCAAGTCTGTAATAACCACTGAAACCTGTTTCTTGTTCATTAAAAAACCTTTTAAATTAAAATCTACAATATTATTCTCAATCTGCCTATTGTACCCTCATTTATCTCTCTATGCCCCCCCGATATTTGATAAATCTATATAGGAAAAACATAAAACCAAAGATACGAACAATATCTTTATATATCAAGGAAATCCGCCACTTTGTAGGATTGAATGACGGGAGGGTGGGATTCTAACTTACGGTACGATTGTTTGCTTGCAGGTTTTCAAGACCGGTTCCTTAAGCCATTCGGACATCTCATCTGAAATAAAAAGGAAAGCTACTTTTGACTACTATATCATGTCTCGTTTTCAATAATTATTGAAAAGACCGAAACACTATATTTAATCCTTTTTTAATATTTATATGTAAAAATAAAGTCACAACAATTGCATATAAAGATGTAAAATGAAACTGACATTATTAACATTGATTTGTATTATTTTACAAAGCTGCTCTGTAAGTACGGCAATGAAAGGGAAAAAAACACCTGACTTGTCCGCCATAAATCTTGGTGCGGATTACGATACGGTAAACAGTATTCTGGGCGAGCCTGACAAAGTAAAAACGATATATAACGGAAAGCGTCTTCATATCTACAAAAGAATTGCCGGGCTAAAACCGAACATGATAGAATTCGTCCCTAACTTAATCCTCGATATATCATCGTTGGTGTTATGGGAATTTGTACCATATAACAGCCGAAAATTGTCCACATACTACATAACATACGATGATAACCGGAAGGTTGATAGTATAAACAAATATATTATTGATAACTCATGATATTGAACCTACTTAAGCCTATATTATTTATAAAAGCAAATTTATAAATAATATTATATTTTACACTTATGATTATATTATCAAAAATTTTACAAGAACTTCCTGAAAATTCATCTGTACTTGACTATGGCCGCCTTGGTTGGAACCTGACCGAAATATCTGTCCGGAATGATATAACACATCATGGTTGCGATCTATCAAAGCCTCATGACACCCCTAAAGGTGTCGTATTCCATCAAGTTGACCCTATCGCACGTAAAATCCTTATCAGGAGCGATTATTTCGACCTTGTTGTAGCATCGCATGTTTTTGAGCATGTACAAGACCCTTTAGAGCTGTTTCAGGAACTTGTACGCATATTCAAACCGCTACTTTTTTGCCCCGACTTAAACAGTGCCAAACTCCCATTGCCATCTTGTTCTTTTGAAGATTCTTTTAACCCCGCCTCAATTTTTTCTCCAGCTGAGCTTTTTAACTGAGCCGTTTTATAGGCAGTATCGTCTTTTTTGTTACTTATTTCACGGTTGGTTTCTGTTGAAGTAACATCGGAGGCTTTTTTTGTATCGGTAGCTCCGTATTTTTTCAAAGTTTCTATCGTTTTATCAAGTTCTTCAGGCTTTGCTCCCCTATATTTGTCATTTGTCTTCAAGGACTCTGCAAATTCAAGAGGAGAATGTAAGCCTCCAATCTTTCTATTAACATCTGCACCGCTTTCAAGTGCGGCTTTCACTCTACCGGCATCACCTCTTATAACTGCCGTATCAAGTATGCTATATCTATATTTTTCAACAACTTTACTATCGCCGGATTTTTCCTGAACTCTTTTATATTCCTCACTATCCTTACTAACTCCCATAATCTCCGCCAAGCGATCGATTTTTTCATTGAGATGTTGCTTTAAACCTTCATCGTCGAAAGTGTTCTTTCTACCGTTTTTATCTTTATTTGTGTATGTTTCCTGAGATTTGTCCTGCTTTTTCTCATCTGGCTTGGGTCCTGTTAGCTTTTCCCCATTCACATAAAGTGTTTCTGCGGTGTTTAGTGCAAGTGATGATATCTTATCAAAGTTAGTTGGCCCCTCATGATTTATAATCTTTCAGATTCTCAGTTCCAAATGCAAAAGAAGTCGGATACTTACGGCTTGAATATGCTACAAAATCCATCTGCTCTTCTGGCAAAGGTGGTTTTGCCGTACCGCCATGGCAACTTCCTACAACCATAAGAAATTTATTGCCGCCACCTTCTTTTTGTTCATCTTTGGGCAAACTTTCTTTTATACGTTCGCCTATTATATCTATTGCACCTTGAGTATTTGATTCTCCGTACCTTCCTTTTTCTTCCCTTTGTTGTTCACCGTGCTGATGGATTACTATTAACGCACCTTCAGCCAATTTATCTGATTTTGGAAAATCACGATCTATGCTTCGTTTATCTAAAAATTCCTCTTGTGCGTCACCTATGATTCTATATGAATCGTTGCTTTTATTTTCTTTTTGTGCCTTTTTATCCAGAATATTTTCAAAATCTTGAAGATGTTGTTTTGACAACTCTTTACTTGTTTGCATTTCCGAGCCAAATGCCAGTAATGTGCTGACTTCATTTTTTTGAGGCAGCACTTCTTCTTCTTTATTTAAGGGTGTTTTATCTTGTTTTTTGAAAGGCTTGAAACTTGGTATGGCTAGTTTTTTTGTCGGTTTCGGCGGTTTTTCTTTCTTCACTTCCTGAGTACCGAAAAAATCATCGGTTCCGAATATATCATTGCTTTCAAATCCTTTTTCCCAATCTGAATCAGGTTTAAGCGAACTAAAATCAGCAAAAAAATCATCTCCGAAACCATCAGATTTATTTAATGGAGTTTCAGCTTCTTGCCCCTTGTCCATGTTTTTACTTGGTTTTTTACCGTCTTCAAAATTTTCCCACTCATTATTCATTACATGATACCTTTTTATCCCTTTGATGTATCCATTATACCACATATGGTCGGTGGTTAAAATAGAATTATGGTGTTTTCGCTTGTTTATAGGGGCAATCACCGACTATCATAGGATTTGGAGTCAACCGTATAAACATCAAAACGATTGGCTTTACCCTCCATCATATAAGTAGGGGCTTTATCCATGAGGTGAGGGGACTTTCGCGGACGTTTTACCACTACCCGACGCTTTGCTTTTTCAAGTGATATATCAAGGAGTTTGTCGGAGTCTTCATCAGTACCCAATATATTTTTTAATATACGCATTTCCTTTTTTACCAGAGCCGATTTATCCCTTTGCGGAAACATCGGATCAAGATAAATAATATCAGGTTTTCGGATAAGCGAGGATATATAAGAATAGGAGTCCTCGCAAGTCAGGGACATGTTATTTATTATTGAAGGTATCCCGCCCTCTTTTTTTGCACGAATAAGACCGTCTTGTAAAAGTGCGTTTATTATGGGGCTTCGTTCAACCATGTCCACTTTGCAACCAAGACAGGCAAGAACAAACGAATCCCGCCCCAGACCTGCGGTAGCGTCTAATATATGCGGATTTTTGAACTTATTTAAACCTACAGCCTTTGCTAGCATTTGCGACTTGCCGCCACCGAACTTGCGGCGGTGGTCTGCCTTGCCGGATACAAAATCAACATAGATACTACCGGGTGCGTCCTTACCGGTTTTTTGCAGAGATATTTTTTCAGCGTCTATTACCAGTACCGCAAAATAATCCGTTATGTTCCGTATATCCTGCTCGGCAAGTAGTGGGACTGAAAGTTTTTCAGATAGGATTTTAGCCTCATTTGCAAGCTGTTCGTTTGATATAACGGCGATTTTGTTATTTAAAATAATCATAATTTTAATTGAAAATATAACAATATTAATATATATAAACACAAAATATATCACTTATGAACAAAATAAGGAATTAAAATGGATATCAGTAAAATACCCGTAGGCAAGAAAGCCCCTGAAGAAGTTAATGTTATAATAGAAGTGCCTCTTGGTGCCGACCCTATAAAATATGAAATGGATAAAGAGTCGGGTGCAATTTTTGTAGACCGCTTTTTGCATACTGCTATGCATTATCCTTGTAACTACGGTTTTATTCCTCACACATTATCTGATGACGGTGACCCTGCCGATGTTCTTGTTGTAGGTCGTCGCCCTGTTATACCGGGAGCTGTTATGCCTGTGCGTCCCATAGGTGTGTTGCTTATGGAAGATGAGTCGGGTATGGACGAGAAAGTGTTAGCCGTTCCTGCATCGTCATTACACCCTTTTTATGATGATGTTGATGAATATACGGATCTGCCGAAAGTACTGCTTGACCAGATAGCTCATTTCTTTGAACATTATAAAGACCTTGAGCCTAATAAATGGGTAAAGATAATCGGCTGGAAAGGTAAAAAAGAAGCTCATGAAATTATCAATAAGTCTATTGAAATGGAAAAGGCGGCTTAGTTTCAACAGCAGAAGATTTAAAAATAGTGAAAAGTCGCCTTGGAAAAACTAAGGCGGCTTTTTTTATTAGACTCTAAAGCAATTTAAGTGTGATAAATTCCCACGAGCCATATTGTTTTTACTCTTAATGAAAATAATTATAAATAATTTCAGCCATTTTCTTATCTATTCCCGATGCTTGTTCCAGCTCTTCTAATGTTGCAGCTTTTACATCTTCTGCCGAACCAAAATGATTTAGCAATATCTTTTTGCGTTTTGGACCTATACCCGGAATTTCATCAAATGCGGATTTTGTAACGGACTTAGCCCGTTTGTTCCTGTGTGAACCTATAGCAAAGCGGTGAGCCTCATCACGCAATACTTGCAAAAAATACATAGCAGGGTCGGTTTTCGGCAATGTGAACGAATCCCTTCCCAACATGTGGAATTGTTCTTTGCCCGCATTCCTGTCCACTCCTTTGGAAATACATACGAAAGTAAGATCATCGGTTAAGCCTAAAGAATCAAATACCTTTGTAACCGTGGTCAGATGTCCCGCACCGCCATCTATCAGAACAAGTTCAGGCCATATTCCCGCAGTTTTATCGGGGCATTCCATTTTTAGACGTTTGAAGCGGCGTGTTAAGACTTCTTCCATCATTGCATAATCGTCACCGCCCTTCATGAATTTATTGCGGATATTAAAACGTCGGTATGCCTTCTTATTAAAGCCTTCTTCGTCCGCTACGACCATTGCACCTATCTGATCCTGCCCGAATGTGTGGCTGTTATCATATATCTCTACACGCTTGGGGGGCGATTGCATATTGAACAATTCGGCAAGTTTTCTCAGCATGTCCTTCTGCCTTGTCTTGCCGATAAGTTTTTGCTGCAAAGCAGCTTTTGCATTGCGGTTAGCCTCATCAAGAAGTTTTTTCTTATCGCCTGATTTAGGTATGGTTATCCTTACTTTATAATTGGCACTATCGGAAAAAAATTCCTCAAGAAATTCCTTATCCTCAATATTCTCGGATATGATTATATCCTTAGGAGGAATATTATTGTCCTGATAATATTGGCATAAAAAGGCATTCAATATATCGCTATCGGACTGTTCAGCGGTGTTTTTAGGAAAGAATGAGCGGTTGCCGTAATGCTGTCCGCCCCTATAGAAAAACACCTGAATACAGGCTACGCCACCTTCATTGGCAATCCCTATAATGTCAGCGTCATTTAATGTGGTCACACCGATTGTCTGTTTTGCCTGAACCTGATTAAGTGCCTTTATGCGGTCACGATAGACAGCAGCTTTTTCATAATTGAACTTACGGCTTTCCTCTTCCATTTTCCGGACTAGTTCTTCTTGAATGGCACGGCTCTTGCCGCTCATGAAATCATTAGCCTGTTTTACCAAAATTGCATATTCTTCCTTTGATATATAATCAACACACGGAGCAGAACATCTTTTTATCTGATATTCAAGGCATGGTCTTTGGCGGTTGTTAAAATAACTATCGGAGCATGGACGTAGCAAAAACGCTTTTTGTAAATCTGATATTGCCGTATTTACCGCTCCTGCCGATGCAAAAGGGCCGTAATATTTACCCTTTGTTTTTCTTGCTCCGCGATGCTTTACAACTCTTGGGAAATCTTTTTCAGACTCTATCAGGATAAACGGATAGGTCTTGCCGTCCTTTAACAGTATATTATAACGAGGCTCGAATTTTTTTATCAGGTTGGATTCAAGTAGTAATGCCTCTGCCTCAGTCTTGGTGGTAATAAACTCTACTTTTTTTACGTTGGAGATCATTGCTTGTATGCGATATTCAAGCCGTTCGGGGCGTGTATAATTTACTACCCTTTTCGCCAGATTCTTTGCCTTGCCGACATAAAGAACTGTTCCGCCCTCATCTATCATTTTGTAGATACCGGGGGAGGTGGGCATCGCCTCCAGATGCTTTTTTATTATTTTTATTCCGTTTTTGATGTTGGTCATTTTTAGTTTTTCAATTTTTATATCCGGTAAGTATACCTAAAAAAAGAAAATTATAGAACAGTAATATATTGACATTGATGTTTTAATAAATAAATTCCAACAAAATAAGTGTAATTTATAGGGTAAAATAAATGGCGGATGATAGATTCCACAAGAACATGAACGCAGCGTTTTTAGGGCTATTTGCCGGTATGAAAGTTGCCGATAATTATTCACAGAAAGCTTTTGATGAAGGTAAGGTTGTACAAGGTGCGGCAATAATGACGGTATGTGCAGTTGCCGGAGCTTTTTTCGGCATCATTAATAATGATGCTATTTACCAAACGGCACATGATGAAGGTAACCGATATAATATAAGTAGTACTACTGAAAATAAAAAGAGACTTGCCGTTGCGGGAGCTTTGGCCGGAGCTGATATAGCCAATAGTTTTTTGCCGGATATTTATAAAAAAGAATTACCTGAGATAGGTTATAGTATCGTTGCTGCAAGTGCTGTCGCCGGAGGGGCTTTAGGATATCTAAATAGTATATTAACTGAAAATGAAGCGTTGAGTCATGCTAACGTAATTTTAAATGAAAGGACTAACAATACTATTGAGCGATAATTTTTAGGAAAAATATGATTAACGCTAAAGGAGTGATGTAGAACGGATATTATTCTCAGCTTTGTTAGAATTTACTATAAACGATGTTATGATTAGGCTAATTATTAGTTAATCGTATATTTAAATTATAGTCGCAATTAAATTGTACGTACGTTAAAATCTTGTTTTTTATAGATTTGTGAAAAAAAATGCAAAAAAGTTTAAATTAGTGTTTGACAGGTTGGAAAGAAATGCGTATAACACACCTCCCGACACGATGCAAAACGCATTTAAGTGTCAGCAAGGTGAGATGTTTGAAATTGTAAATGAAGAAGAGAAACAAAGGCGGTAGCGTACTAAATAATACATTTTGTACGTTGTTGTCTAAGTTTTAAATAACGAACTTTATTGGTTTTATATCAATATAAGTCAGCGCAACAATGTGCGGAAAAAAGAAATTTTTTCTGTCAATTAATTGACAGGACAAACTACTCAACTTGAGAGTTTGATCCTGGCTCAGAACGAACGCTGGCGGTATGCTTTACACATGCAAGTCGAACGAGTATGGACCTAGCTTGCTAGGGACCCAGCTAGTGGCAAACGGGTGAGTAACGCGTGGGAACCTACCTTATAGTATGGAATAGTCTTGGGAAACCGGGTTTAATACCATATACGCTCTACGGAGGAAAGATTTATCGCTATAAGATGGGCCCGCGTTAGATTAGTTTGTTGGTGAGGTAATGGCTCACCAAGACTACGATCTATAGCTGGTTTGAGAGGATGATCAGCCACACTGGGACTGAGACACGGCCCAGACTCCTACGGGAGGCAGCAGTGGGGAATATTGGACAATGGGGGAAACCCTGATCCAGCAATACCGCGTGAGTGATGAAGGCCTTAGGGTTGTAAAACTCTTTCAGTAGGGAAGATAATGACGGTACCTACAGAAGAAGCACCGGCTAACTCCGTGCCAGCAGCCGCGGTAATACGGAGGGTGCAAGCGTTGTTCGGAATTACTGGGCGTAAAGCGCGCGTAGGCGGCTTGGAAAGTTGGAAGTGAAAGCCCAGGGCTCAACCCTGGAATTGCTTTCAAAACTATCAAGCTAGAGTATGGTAGGGGATAGTAGAATTCCTAGTGTAGGGGTGAAATCCGTAGATATTAGGAGGAATACCAGAAGCGAAGGCGACTATCTGGGCCATTACTGACGCTAAGGCGCGAAAGCGTGGGGAGCGAACGGGATTAGATACCCCGGTAGTCCACGCCGTAAACGATGGATGCTAGTTATTGGGGCAATTTGCTTCGGTGACGCAGCTAACGCGTTAAGCATCCCGCCTGGGGAGTACGGTCGCAAGATTAAAACTCAAAGGAATTGACGGGGACCCGCACAAGCGGTGGAGCATGTGGTTTAATTCGATGCAACGCGAAGAACCTTACCACCTTTTGACATCTGGATCGCGGAACATGTAATGTGTTCCTTCAGTTCGGCTGGATCCAAGACAGGTGTTGCATGGCTGTCGTCAGCTCGTGTCGTGAGATGTTGGGTTAAGTCCCGCAACGAGCGCAACCCCTACCCTTAGTTACCAGCGGTTCGGCCGGGCACTCTAAGGGGACTGCCCGTGATAAGCGGGAGGAAGGTGGGGATGACGTCAAGTCATCATGGCCCTTACAAGGTGGGCTACACACGTGCTACAATGGCGGTGACAATGGGTTGCTACACAGCGATGTGATGCTAATCTCAAAAAGCCGTCTCAGTTCGGATTGGAGTCTGCAACTCGACTCCATGAAGTCGGAATCGCTAGTAATCGTGGATCAGCATGCCACGGTGAATACGTTCCCGGGTCTTGTACACACTGCCCGTCACGCCATGGGAGTTGGTTCTACCTGAATTGGCTAAGCTAACCTTTTAGGAGGCAGGTCAACACGGTAGGGTCAGCGACTGGGGTGAAGTCGTAACAAGGTAGCCGTTGGGGAACCAGTGGCTGGATTACCTCCTTTCAGACATTTGATGTTAGCTTCTGTTTTTTAGCAGAAAATACTAACATCTATAAGTCAATGAACATAGTATCGCTACCGTCTTTGCTTCTCTTTTTTAATTACAGTTTATTCTAAACGCATCAATCAAACACAAAATAATAATGTTTAACATATTGTTATACGTTAATTAACTTAATCCCTTTGCGAATTATAAGTTATCTATGGTGTTATATATTTCATTCATTTTTATAGTATTTACCGTTTTCAATAATTATACGTCAATCGTACAGCTCATATCGCCTTGATTTCCTATAATTTTCTACGAAAATTCTAGAAATGACAAACTATGACACTTCTTGCTTGCAATACCGTTTGTAATAAAAGCTTAACAAGGGTGCGTTAAAATATATATAGTCATAATATGTAAAGAAAAATTGGGCGATATGGATAAAAAAACAGAAAACGGTATTTTATATAAAGAGAAACAATCCAAACTAAAAGGGAGAATGGTTAGTTTTGCCGACGATCCGGTTTCAGGAAAGCCGGTTACGACAGAACATGAGAATAATATTGAAGGATATGTAGACGACATGGCCGCAAGAAAAGAGCATATAGATATTATAATAAACAGTATTCGTAGCGATCCTATGGAGCGTTATGCAATGAAAAACGATGTTCGTGATTTGAAAATGGAGTGGAAGAGAGAGGCGGAACAAAACAAAACGGAATTAGATGTCGATTCTTCTTATGAGACCGAAAACCAAAGGGATAATAAAATTCGGGAAACGGCTGAACAAAAAAGTGATTTGTCGGTTTATCAGGAGGCAAATTTCGGTATGACAGTTATGGTACTAGATGAGAAGGAAATGGAGTCCGAGCAAAATACAACGAAAAGCCAAAGAGAAGGTAATAAACATCGAAGGCAACAATCTCGTGGAACTCAAGATTTTGAATCAATCTTCTCAAGTAAAGAAGGTAAGGAAACAAAATGGGCTGATGCCGTTAAGAATGAATCCGATAATAAAGAAAAATCCAATAGGGATAAGTCGCCTTCTTTTTGAGATAAAATTGCAAAAAAAGCGAAAACGCTATATTACGGCGTGACAGGTTCTTCACGAGATTGGGTAAGTCGTTGATTAAGAATATTCCCGTACCGTGATAGATGTTTTACTTTCGTATAGTTGATAATGAAATGAGGTTAATAAGAGTTCTGCATCAGAAACAAGATTTTTCTTCAAAGTCTTTTGATTAAAAGTTCCTATGACCAAACTACTGCGTATAATTGTCTTTATTTCATAAATTATCTCTTTAATGGTTATATAAGATCCTTGTTGACAAAAATCAATAAATGTAGTAAAAACGGGACATTGGGGAGGGGCTAGGTATGGAAGGAAAAGATAGATTTTTGTTAGTGTGTGATAGAAAAGATTTAGTCATCAAGTCAGGGTATTGTCGTTTACGAGATAAGTATGACATACCTGATGAAAATATTATATTTTGGAAAAACCAACCAACTGAGGATGATATTAGAGCAATATCTAGTATTTCAAGGAATCAGCGTCTTTGCATAGTGGCACACGGTGATTCGGATTGTAAGGGAATAGCTGCAAAACCTCATGATTCATCAAACAGACATGTTAAAACTGAAAAGAAATCAGCATCAGATGTCGCTGATAAGTTATCTGAAATGGGATTAAGAGAAGCCGGTATTCTAAGATTCGAATCCTGTTTTAGTTCCAGCGAGTTTTTACATGATTTTCATAATGCTGCTAAAGACCGAGGAATCAACTTTGGCTATATTAGTGGATATGAAGGTGCACTTGCATCAAGCATCTTTCGACCGGGAAAGCCGACAGGTGTTTCATTGCACGTTCCACAAAGAATGAGAGAAAAAATGACACCTGAATCTATACAAAAATATAATGATATTCTCAGTATACCTAATGGTCATTTTTTCCTTTCTCAAAAAAACTATCAAGTGCAGTAATAAAAGGTGATATTGATATAGAGTTTCCCGGAACCAGATATACAGGATCAGGAACGGTCTGGGCTAACAAAGTGAGTCGTAATACAGAACCACCAACAAGAGGTTAAAAATCTTGGTATTGCTAGCTAATCATAGTTATTTTGCAAAAGAGAAGTGTATATAAAATTGCAAAAAAGCGAAAACGCTATATTACCGCTCTCTGCCAGGATTGTTATTACGTTGCTGATTAATCCGTTCCTGAAACGTATCGTCCTGCTGTACTTCTTGTGGCGGCTGGGGGGCTTGTGCCGGTGGTGCCGGTTGCGGAACATCAGGATTCGGAATCCTTGCCTCTATTATCCTTTGCAATCTTGGAGCCTGATTAGGAGCCGGATTGTTACGGGGCGGCTCAAAAGCATCCCTTAATTCTTGTTCTCTCGCCTGACGATCTCTTTGGCGTGCAGCCTGCCTTTGCTCTTCGACGGAGTCATCTGAAACTACCCTTGATATTTGATTTTGTTCGTTATTGCCGTTCTGACCGTTCTGACCGTTTCTATCCATGCTATATTACCCTATTTGTTGTATGCCGCATTATAGTATAGTAACACAAATGAATCATGCATTCAATGTTCAAATGTATTGTTGTCAATTAACCGGCAAGCAACTCATCAAGTTTTCCCTTGCTTTCAAGCTCATACAGGTCATCAGCACCGCCTACATGGGTATCGCCTATATATATTTGCGGAACTGTTCTTGCACCGCCTGTTTTTTCTATCATTGCGTCACGGTCTTCGGTTTTGCTTACATCAATTTCCTTAAAATCAGCACCTTTTTTCTTTAGAAGCATTTTTGCCCTTACGCAGTGTGGGCAAACTTGTGTGCTATATATTGTTACTTTTTGCATGTCTGATTCCTTACTTTATCCGGTAAATATTTATTAATTATATTTAACATGTTTTTAGTTAAGATGACAATTATTAATATACATGTATATTAGCAAAAAAAACAAAACAAATATGGCTAAAAAATTCCAATTAAATTCTAAATTCAAACCGGCAGGTGACCAGCCTGTTGCAATAGAAAGGCTCGTAAGCGGTATGAATAACGGAGAGCAAAATCAAGTTCTGCTCGGTGTTACAGGTTCGGGCAAAACTTTCACTATGGCAAATATTATCCAACAAACTCAACGCCCAACCCTGATAATGGCACATAACAAAACTCTTGCGGCTCAGTTATATTCGGAAATGAAGGAATTTTTCCCCAATAATGCAGTTGAATATTTCGTATCGTACTATGATTATTACCAGCCTGAGGCATATATAGCAAAAACAGATACTTATATAGAAAAGGATTCTTCCATCAACGAGCAGATAGATTTGCTCAGGCACTCGGCGACAAGGTCTATGTTAGAAAGGAGAGATGTTATTGTAGTGGCATCGGTTTCGTGTATCTACGGTATCGGTTCGCCGGAGCTTTATTATCAGATGACAATTCCTTTAAAGGTTGGTGATGAAATAAATCAATCGGGATTTACCAAGCAGCTAATAGAGCTTGCATATGAAAGAAACGATATAAATTTTGTGCGTGGTGCGTTCAGGGTAAGGGGTGATATTATAGATATATTCCCGTCACATTATGCCGATATGGCATGGCGGCTTTCGTTCTTTGGCAATGAGTTGGAGGAGATAAGCGAGTTTGACCCGCTTACAGGCGAGAAAATAGCCGATTTAGATGAAGTTGTGATATATGCCAACAGCCACTATGTTACTCCACGTCCTACGTTATTGCAGGCTATCAAGGAAATAAAGGTTGAATTAAAAGAACGCCTGAAATTCTTAGAGGAAAGCAACAAGTTAGTCGAAGCCCAACGTCTTGAGCAAAGGACTATGTTTGATATGGAGATGATAAGAGAAACAGGCTCTTGTAAAGGTATCGAAAATTATTCGAGATATTTATCAGGCAGGAATTCGGGGGAACACCCTCCTACTTTGTTTGAGTATCTGCCGGATAATGCCATGTTGTTCATTGATGAAAGCCATGTTACGACACCGCAGGTGGGGGCTATGTATAAGGGCGATAGGTCACGCAAAAATAATCTTGTAGAGCATGGGTTCAGGCTGTCATCTGCTCGGGATAACAGACCGCTCAAATTCGAAGAGTGGAACAATATGCGTCCGCAGACATTGTTTGTATCGGCAACACCGGGAGTGTTTGAGCTTGACTTAACGGGAGGAGAATTTGTTGAACAGCTTATCCGCCCGACGGGGCTTATCGACCCTGAATGTGTTATCAAACCTGTGGGAACGCAAGTTGATGATGTTATAAAAGAATGTAAAAAAGTTGCTAAAAAAGGCTATAGAACCCTTATTACAACACTTACCAAACGCATGGCGGAGGACTTGTCAAACTACCTACAAGAGGCAGGGTTGAATGTGACATACATGCACTCTGATATCCAGACATTGGAGCGTACCGAAATAATTCAGGATTTAAGGCGTGGTGTACATGATGTGTTGGTCGGGGTTAACCTACTGCGTGAGGGATTGGATATTCCCGAATGTGGATTGGTGGCAATTATGGACGCTGATAAGGAAGGCTTCCTGCGTTCGGAAACATCTTTGATACAGACAATAGGGCGTGCAGCAAGGAATGTGGACGGCTATGTTATTTTATATGCAGATAAGATTACCAAATCCATGAAAAAGGCGTTAGATGAAACCGACCGCCGCCGTGAGGCACAAAAAGCATTCAATAAGGAACACGGAATAACACCTGCTTCCATACAGAAAAGCATCGCCGAATCTATCAAAGTTGATGAAAAAGAGGATAAACAGAAAAAGCCTGTTTTAAAAGGCAAAGAACTAGAGAAATATATCAATAAACTACAAAAACAAATGATGGAAGCCGCATCAAACCTTGAGTTTGAAAGAGCGGCAGAGCTTAGGGACGAGCTGCATAAGCTTGAGAATAAGGAATTGGGGATTAGGGCTTAGTTTTAAAAAACATGTTTCATACTCCGGCTTGACCGGAGTATCCAAAAAAGCATAGATATGTATGTGCCTTGCTCATGCTCTTTTTTACTCCTTAGACCCTATGGTCAAGCCATAGGGTGGCGTATAGGTGGTTTTTAGAAAATTTCTTCTTCTTTCTCTAAATCAATAAACATTTGCAGGGCAGGGGGCATCCAATAATCCGTCTCCTCCCAGAATAATGCTTAGTAATTTTAAGAAGTGTTCCGCAAAGAAATAAAGAATAGATGGTAGATAAATCATTATTGTTATAAGCCAATACATGGGACTTCTAAAACATGTTTTTCTTTTTCTGATACTATACCTCATGTGTAATATTAGTAGAATTACGAGAGATGCTACTATTTGGATAGTAGTATGAACGCCGTGTTGTAGTAAGGAGATTAAGTAACATACTATTGCGGCTTCTTCTACTTTGTTAGGTAGTTTAACTGAATCTGAGGCAATAGTTGTGTTGATGCTTATAAATATGAGAGCGGTATGAAGTAAAATGAATAGCACATGTATTTTTTTCATAAAATTAATCCTTATCAATATTTATACTTTACGATAAAGCAATAGGGTGAAATTTACAAACACCCCTCCAGCCCCGATTTATAATCGGGATATTTTAATTTAACGCCAAGTTCTTCCTTTATTTTTTTATTGGAAACCCTGCGGTTGCTCATATAGAAGCTGCGAGCCATGGGGGATAGGTCGGCTTGTTCAAAAGGTACTAGTTCAGGTGGCTTGATGCCAATCAACTTAGCCGCATATTCAACTACCTCTGCCTGAGGGCAGGGGTGGTCATCGGCACAGTTATATATTGATGATGGGTGTGGCTTTTCAATAGAGGCTGTTAATATTTGAGCTATATCCTCAACATGTATGCGGGAGAAAACCTGTCCATGCTTGTCGATACGCCTTGCCGTACCGTGCTTTAAAGATTCAATGGAGCTTCGCCCTTTGCCGTAAATGCCTGCGAGGCGGAATATATGGACGGGCAATCCTGATTCCAGCCATGCGTTTTCAGCTTCAACCCTGTATCGTGAACGGTCATTAGGCGGATTTGTCGGGGTTTCTTCATCTACCCATTGTCCCTGCCGGTCGCCATAAACTCCCGTAGTCGATAAATAACCTACCCATTTTAAATCGGGTAGTTTTTTCAAATCATCAAGATGGTAATTCAATACTATATCGCCTTCTTCATTGGGAGGTATTGAAGTTAGGATATGCGTTACCGAGTTAAAATCCCACAGATTATCAAGCGGTAAGTCATAGTCAAAAATATGCGGAGTGATACCGAGCGTTTTTAATTTCGGGAATTTTTCCGTAGTGCGGCATGTCCCTGAAACACGCTGACCCTGAGCCAACAAGCCTTTGGCAAGTTGTGTTGCACTATAGCCTAGTCCGAAGCAAAATAAGTGGTTTTGTTGCATGTTACCCTTATGACTTAGATTCGCCGGTCGTTGCCGTCGAATAACATTATAGATGCATTGTCATACACCGACTTGATCGGTGTATCCATAAATTTTTGGAAAAAGTTAATACTATACTAGTCAACCGAATATTGCATTATTATCGTATCCATCGGTTCATTGAACTTCCAACCCACCTTCTTTAAGTGACCGACTTTCTCAAATCCGCAGGATTGATGCAAGCCAAAAGACGCTACGCTATCTTCCGAATGACCGTGACGCAATGTTATAACGGCGATTATCTGCTTGTAATTCATTTGCTTTACCTTTGCGACAAGACCTTTTAGCAAGCTTTTACCAAGCCCCTTATTATGGTAACCTTCTTCAATATATACCGATTCTTCCACGGTAGAGCGGTAGCCGCTACGCTGTCTGTAAGGAAATGCATAGGCGTAACCGCGTATCTTGTTATCATAGCCGGCAACTAAAAAAGGCAGACCCCTGTCAGTGGCATCACGCCACCTTCTTGTTATCTCTAATACGGAAGGAGCTTCTTCCTCAAATGTTGCAGGGCTTTTCTCAACATAATAGGCGTATATAGACGCAATTGCTTTCATGTCCCCTTCCTCTGCCTGACGGATAATAATTCCTGTAGTCATCTTTGCTTCTTATTTTTATTAAGCTTAAAATATAGTATCGTTATTTTTATTAAGCTATCATTATTATTAATACATAATATTTCTGTTCGAACATTCTACCAAAATGCCGTATTTTTTCCGTTTATTAATCGGTAAATTAAGGTTATAAGAATGTTATGTATAAGAACATCTATAATATACCTGCCGGTCTTCCGTTTCTTGATAGCTTAGCTGCAAACACCTTAAGGCTGTATGCCGATGACCCTCTGGTGTTCTCCAATATCTCCATATTTCTTCCTAGTCGCAGGGCTTGTAAGGAACTTGCGGAGGCATTTTTGCGGGTAAGCGGCGGCAAGCCTATGTTGTTACCGCAAATACAGCCTTTAGGCGATATTGATGATGATGAGCTGCTATTTTTAGGTTATATTGAACGTGACAATGACATACCGAATGTTATTTCACCCGTAAAACAACGCCTGTTGCTTACCGAACTGATAGAAAAATGGCAAACCGCCCAAAAAACCGATGAAAAGATAACAATACCGCAAGCGGCACATCTGGCTATAGAGCTTTCGTCATTTTTGTCCGAAGTGCAAAAACAGCAATTATCCTTTAACGATATAGAAAAGATAGTACCTGACGAATTATCAAGGCACTGGCAGATAACACTGGATTTTCTGCACATACTGATAGAAAAATGGCCGCAGATACTAAAAGAAAATAATGCCGTTGATGTTAATACCCAAAGGAATATATCTTTAAAAGCACAAGCGGATTATTGGCAGAAAAATCCGTCTGAATATCCTGTAATAGCAGCGGGTTCTACCGGCTCTATACCTGCTACCGCACAGCTTCTTAAGGTGATATCGCAAATGCCGAACGGTCAGGTTATTCTACCGGGGTTGGATATGCATATGGATAATGATGCATGGGAAAAAATAGAGCAGACCCACCCGCAATACGGCTTAAAGAACCTTCTGGAAATAATCGGTATCAGCCGTAATGAGGTAAAAAAATATGATTGTACGGTAGGTAGTGCCGTTGACAGAGATGCTTTGATATCGGTCATGATGCTGCCTGCCGCTGTTACGGATAAATGGAGCAATTCGGTAAAAATTGAAAATAGCCATTTAAAAGGTATAGAGGTTATAGAGGCATCGGGATTGCAGGAGGAGGCAACAATAATAGCCTTAAAAATGAAAGAGATACTGCAACAGCCTGAAAAAACGGCGGCACTTATTACCAACAGGCGTGATCTGGCAAAAAGAGTTTCGGGCATATTGCAAAAGTGGAATGTGCAGATAGATGATTCGGCAGGTTCTCATCTTAATGCCGTGCCGCAGGCGGTTTTCCTGAGGTTGCTGGCTACGATGGTGGCAGATAGGGGTGAAAATTCGGTTTCGCTACTAGGACTGCTGAAAAACCCTTATGCAAATTGCGGATTGAGTGCGAAAGAATTCAAGGATAATGTCAGAAAGCTGGAAATGGCATGTATGAGGGGAATCAGGAACTCTGAAGGCTTTAAGGGATATTATAACAAGATAGATTCAAAATTAAGCAAACGGCTAAAAAATGTTGAAGAAATTCTACAGCCGATGTTCAAATTAATGTCACGTGACCGGATAGCATTTGATGAAATGCTAAAAACCCATATAGAGGTGGCTCAGAATATGGCTGCCGATGATAAGGCTGATGGTGTTGAGCGTCTGTGGAGTTCGGACAGCGGAGGACAGTTAAAGGATTTTCTGGACGAGCTGCTAATCTCGTCAAAGGATTTTAAGCAGATAGACCCTACGGATTATTTGGGGTTATTAGATGCCCTCCTTACGGGACAAACATACAGACCGCAATACGGCTCACACCCAAGACTGCATATATTAAGCCCGATAGAGGCAAGAATGTTGCGGTTCGACCTTGTTATACTGGGTGAGTTGAACGAAGGGGAATGGCCGTTGTCGGGAAAAAGCGACCCGTGGATGAGCAGACCCATGCGAGATGATTTCGGGCTGCCGCTGCCTGAAAAGAAAATAGGTCAGTCAGCCCATGATTTCGTGCAGTTATTGTCATCGGAAAATGTGCTTATAACACGCTCTGAAAAACTTGACGGAACTCAGACAATACCTTCACGCTGGCTGCTCAGGCTAGATGCAGTTTTGAATATTACCGGAAATCAGGACGCACTAAAACCGAAACTACCGTGGGTAAAATGGGCAAGGCTGTTAAATAAGGCAGATAGCTATTTGAAGATGGAAGCCCCATGCCCTAACCCGCCTGTTGAGTGTAGACCGAGGAAATTATCGGTTACTTCCATAGAAAAATTAATGCGTGACCCATACCGGATATACGCAAATAAAATACTGCACTTAAAGAAACTTGATGAAATAGATAAAGAACCCGGTGGTGCTGAGTTCGGTAACTTCGTGCATGACGCATTAGAAGAGTTCGTAAAACAATATGATTCCATAAAACCTGAAGACCGTTATACATACCTACTAGAACTTGGACGCAATATATTGCAAAAAGAAAACCTGAAATCAGCTATAGTATCGTTCTGGTTTCCTAGGTTTGAAAGGATAGCGGCATGGATAGTGCAAAATGAAGAAAAAAGACGAGAAAATAATATAGAAGTGCTTACCGAAATAAAAGGTAAATACAATATAATATACGGTGATGAGATATTTACGTTAGAGGCAAGAGCCGACAGGGTAGAAATAGATGACGAAGGCAACATATGCATCGTGGATTATAAAACAGGTACTCCGCCTTCTGCAAAAGAAGTGAAGCTGGGACTTTCACCGCAAATGACATTAGAAGGCGTAATCGCCCAAAAAGGCGGTTTCGATAGGGAGGGGAAAGTTAAATCCCTTGAATACTGGAAGCTTTCGGGCGGGCAAAAAGATACGCAGAGCAAATATGCAGGTTATAAAAACGCAGAAGAGTTGGCATCATTGCTAGAAGATGCCGAAAGCGGTGTAAGAAGCCTGATAGAAGTTATGTTCTTTAAAGAACATCCGTTCCTTAGCATACCCAACAAAGAAAAAGAAATTACCTATAACGACTATGAGCATCTGGAGCGAGTCAAAGAGTGGGGCGAATAAAGTTTACTTATATTAGTTGTTGATAACAAATTGTTAACTTTTTGATGTTATGGTTAAAACAATGTCTTAAGATAAATTTTGACATTTACTATAAAAGTAAGTAACTTTTGGTTGAATTGAAGGAGGAATTTTATGCATAAGCGTTTTATAGACAGACCTAATGCAAAGCAGATAGTATCTAGTACGGAGGGATTTAAGCTTAGAACCTACGGTTCATACGTGGTTTGGGTTTGCCTTTCATTAATAATACTGGCGGCGGCAGCTAAATTTATTATATCGGATACCGCTACAAATATGTTTGACGATAATAATACTTTAACGGTAGCCGACATATTAGTTTCTATTATAATAATGGCAATTGCCGCTATGGTGTTCGGGGCTTATCTGATATATAATCTGATGAAGTTAAAAGATGTCATAAATATGACGGAGTTTCAGGCTGCATTATTCGCAAGTTCAATGAGGACGCATACACTTTTATGTTGTATCGTGGATTCCAATAAAAACGTAATATATGCGGATTCCGATGCTATGCGTTTATTCAAAAATAAAGATAATGACGTGGAAAAATTAAGGGATATTTTAGCTTATGACGGATTATCGGACGGAAATAAGGCAAAAATAGACCTTGCCGTTGTTAATGCTAAAAAAGAAGAGGTAAGCATTAACTACAAAAATATAAAAGGTGAGAGTGTTGATGCCATATTGGTCGTCGATCCTATCGAAAGACCGAAAGGTTTCAGTGTTATAAGATGTTATGACCTAAAAGAAAAAGTCGTTTAAAATTATTTGAATTTTCTCCTTGGATTTGATTATTTAACTATCCTCCGCAATCGCAGAGGATAGTTTTTTGTGTTATGCAGAGGCTTACAAAATGAAAAATACTATATAGCTTATGCCGCCTCAAACTCGTCCTCTTCTATCACAACAACATCATCATCAACGCTTGATTTAGATGAAGCTACGGCAGAAGCTTTTCTGGCTTTTAATATTGTTATCAGGTTATTTGTAGCTTCTTCGGTAGTTACTTCATTTACAGCCGCAAATTCACCTGCCAAACGACCTAATGCCGACTCATAAATAACTCTTTCCGAATATGAACGGTCGGGGTCATCAACATTTTTATGCAGGTCACGTACAACTTCTGCGATGTTGATTATACTTCCCGAATTGATTTTATCTTCATATTCTTTTGCCCTACGACTCCACATGCCACGCCCCGGACGTGCACGTCCCTTTAAGATGGAAACAGCTTTTTTAACATCATTATCATTACTCAATACACGCAGACCCGAAGCTCTCGCTCTTTTTACAGGAACACGAAGGGTCATTTTATCTTTTGGAAAATCAATAACAAAAAGCTTAAGCTCATGCCCTGCTACACTCTGACTTTCTTCCGATACGATTTTACCTACACCATGCGCCGGGTAAACTACTTTCCCGCCGACTTTAAATTCAGCTACATCTGACATATTCAAACTCCGTAAATATTATAAATTACTTATTGGTAATTTAGCTTTTCAGTCTGTCCGAGACTAAAAATTCAATCGGGAGTATATCACAAAATCAGAGCAAAATAAACCCCTATCTGATACATTTTGCAAAAAAATGCTAAATATATGTAAAAAAACTACCTTATATCTAACATTTTACTATGCCTTTGCTTCCCAGCCGCCCTTAGGTGTTTGCTGCCAATATGTAACTTCATGACCGATTGACTTAAATTCTTTCCAATGTACCCTTGCAGCTTTTAGTTGCGATTCGTCATTTCCGTCGAACATATAAATGCATTTTTCAAAATCATTAAGGTTATCTATAGTGGCATTTTCCACCATAGCCAAAATGGTTGCACCGTTAGCATTTTCATTTGAGGCGGTTAAATAGATAGGCTGTTCATCTTCGAACCCGTCGCCTTTTGCTCCATGCGGCAAGAAGAATTTGGTAGTATATGTCCACATTTCCTTATTTAGCTGTTCAACCCTGATATCATCGGTCAGTTGCACCATAACCCTTTTATCTGCCATGATAGCTTTTTCCAGCAATTTTGGCAGGGCTTTGCCTACGGGTAGTTTTGTCAGATGGTAAAAATTAATCATGGTCATTTTGTTGCCTTTATAAACTCTTTAAATAATCTTCTTTGTTTTGTACTATATATCATAAATTCAGGGTGCCATTGAACGCCCATAATGAACATCTTTTCTAAATCATCACTTTCAATTGCCTGCACCATTTTATTCTCGTCATGGGCTGTTATGGCAAGCCTCTTGCCAAGTTCATCTACTGCCTGATGGTGCATACTATTTACAAGGATTTTCTCAGATGTAAATATATTCCATAGAAAACTGTTATTTTTTACTTCAACATCACGCCTGACCAGTATTTTTCCTATTATACTATCAGTAGGAATGAAATTTTCATAAAAGTCACGTGCGTTTTGGTGCATAGTGTCCAAGCACTTTACGGATTATTTTAGTGATTTGCTCAATCGGCATTCCTGAAAACTCAAGTTCAAAACCTACCTTCCTCTTTTCGCCTGTATAATTCTTCTCAGGAATATTATTTGTCATACAACACCTTATAAAACAATCCCCACATAAATGCGGGGATTGTTTTGTTATAAAAGGAAATTAAATCCTATTCCTCATAATTATCATTTACGAACTTATCCAGCAACCTTACACCGAATCCGGTAGCACCTTTAGGGCAGACACCTTTTGCCTTTTTTGTCCACGCTACACCTGCAATATCCAGATGCGCCCAAGGAGTATCATTTTCGATGAAGCGTTGCAGGAACTGGGCGGCGGTTATACTGCCTGCACCACGTCCGGCACTGATATTTTGCATATCTGCAATCGGCGAATCAAGCATTTTGTCATATGCACTACCAAGCGGAAACCTCCATAATTTTTCATCGGTTTTTTCACCCGCTTTAGACAGCTTTTTACTTAGCTTATCATCATTTGAGAACAAACCTGCATATTCCTCACCAAGTGCTATTACGATAGCTCCGGTTAGGGTTGCAAGGTCAATAATTAGCTGAGGGTTGTGTTTTTGCTGTACATATGTAAGTATGTCGGCAAGTACAAGCCTCCCTTCGGCATCGGTATTTAAAACTTCTACAGTCTGACCGGACATAGATGTAACAACGTCGCTCGGTCTTTGTGCGTTATGTCCCGGCATATTTTCAACAAGTCCGACTATACCTACGGCATTTGCCTTTGCTTTACGTCCGGCTAATGCTTTTAGCAGCCCCACTACGGCAGCGGAACCGCCCATATCGTATTTCATGTCCTCCATACCAAGTGCAGGCTTTATCGAGATACCGCCGGTATCAAATGTCACTCCCTTGCCTACGAATGCTAACGGCTGACTTTTAGGGTCACCTCCGTTATATTCCATAACCACAACATGCGATTCACGTATTGAACCCTGTCCCACTCCGAGCAACGCTCCCATACCTAATTTTTCCAGTTGTTTAGCACCCAATACGGTTACCTTTACACCCAGCCCGGAAAGTTCTTCCTTTATTATTTTTGCATAGCTTTCAGGATAAAGCTTATTAGGTGGCTCGGTAACTACGTCACGGGACAGGAAAACCCCGTCAGCTATCATCTGTAATTTATTGAAGTCCGATTCTGCCTTTGACCTATTATCGACAATAACATCAAGAACCCTCAGGGTAGGAAGACTTTCAGGCTTTTCTTTTGTTTTATATTTACCGAACCTGTATGAGCGTAAGACAGCCCCATATGCTATATTAGTTGCTATATCATCAACATCTTCCACACCTTCGACTATAATAGCGGCATTTTCAGCTTTAACGGAGTTAAGCCCTACATATACGGCAGCTCCCACTTCCTGTGATGCGACATCGTTTATTTTCTTTTCTTTACCTAGTCCTACAAGAAGTATCTGGTTATATTTTACACCTGACGGTGCTACAATTGATAATAGCTCTTTTTTTTCGCCTTTGAACTTTCTGGTTTTTAAGGCTTTTTTTATGGCGTTGTCAGCTTCTTTATTTATTTTCTCTGCGTGTTCGCCCAGCTTTAGCGAGTCGGTAACGGTAACGACTACAGCGTCACAATTTACATTTAACTTATCGGAAAAAGTAATTTTCATATTAATACCTTTAAATTTTTTATTTATTTCATTATAATTTATAGCTCAAAACATAAGAAATCAACGGATAATATATAATTCCTTTGTAAATGAAAGAGGTTGTCATGCATAAAATCATATATCTCATATTAGCGGCAATATTTGTTACGTCATGTGTAAAGCCTACAACTAATTATCCTTCTATGACGCTTGCCGAGATAGAAGCAGAGAAACGATATCAGCAAAGCCTTGTTAATAAAAAAGAAATTGAAAGTCGTACACAGCAGATGGACAAAAAACTAAGGCATCAGGAACTGCTTTTCAGCGTTGCTAAGAAAATAATGCCTGCCGGTGCGGATTTATGTAACGAACTTGGCAAGAGTTCCGGTGGCTGCGTGTATGAATTCAAGCTTGATAAATCAAAAGAAATAAATGCCTATGCCGACGGTAAAAATATAATAGTCACCGAAGGCATGATGGACTTTGCCCGCGACCCAAATGACCTTGCGGTTGTTTTAGGGCATGAATATGCCCATAACATAATGGGGCATATCAGGGCAAAGCAGCAAAATATAGGTATCGGCAGCGTATTCGGTTCGTTAGTCGATGTATTGGCTAGTAGTCAGGGAGTTTCAACGGGAGGTGTTTTCGGTGACTTAGGCACAATGGCAGGTGCTTACGGTTATTCGAAAGAATTTGAAAAAGAAGCTGATTATGTAGGTCTTTATATCACGGAAAAGGCAGGTTACGATATAGACAAAGCTCCTGATTTTTGGCGTAAAATGTCCTTGAGAGATAGCAATTCCATCAATAACGGCTTTACGCACCCGACCAATCCCGAACGATATATTGCACTTGGTAAGGTAATACGTGAAATAAAACGTAAAAAACAATCTGCACAAGCAATGCTTCCCGATATCAGGATAAACTAGGCACGTGCCGATGAGAGCGATGCACGAAAATGTTCGGAGAAGATAGGGAATCGGTATGAGAGAGGAGTTTTTAATAAACGAGCATTATTTATCAAAAGCTATTTGGTTGGTTTCGCAATTTACCGGAAAGGAAATATGTTCATGTATACACTTCCAGACACCATTTTCTTTTTGGAAACAAACCGTTCCTCTTATCCATGAATTTGCCATTTCTTCAGGTACGGGTGCGGTCATTCCCGATATACGGCTTTTAAAATGAGCAACTGCCATGTTGTCGGTTGCCTGAATCTTCATGTCCTTATATTCTGCTTTGGGTTTATCGAAAAAATCAAAGCACTGTTTCCACAGATCTTTTAATCCCTGAACGCTATCAACCGTTACACTAACATCAAACATTCGGTACTCATCGGCATAGTCCTTGTGCATTGCTTCAAGGTCTTTATTGGATAGTGCCTCAGACCATGTTTTTATTGCTTCTTCTACCTCTTTTACTGATTGCGGGTTATTTTTCATATCATCAACCTAAAATTATTTAAATAAAAAAAATATTACATATGAATAGGCTTGAAGAATGTATCCAGTGCCGCTTCTTTTATAGCCTCGTTTAAATCAGGGTGTGAGTGACAAATACGTGCGATATCCTCAGATGATGCCCTGTAAGTCATAGCAACCGATGCCTCACCTATCAAAGTTCCTGCCTGCGGACCTATAATATGAACACCAAGCACCTCATCGGTTTCCTTATCTGCGAGAATCTTTACGAAGCCGTCTTTTTCATCAACCGTTCTTGCACGTGAATTAGCCATGAACGGGAATTTGCCCTTATTATAAGAAACTCCCGCCTCTTTTAATTGTTCCTCGGTCTTGCCTATCATAGCAACTTCAGGGTGGGTATAAATAACGCTCGGCACTAAGTCATAGTCAACATGACCTGCTTGTCCTGCCATTATCTCAACTGCCGCAACACCGTCTTCTTCAGCCTTATGGGCGAGCATAGGGCCTGCAATAACATCGCCTATTGCCCAGATGCCGTCAATATTCGTCTTGAAATGCCCGTCAGTTTCAATACGACCCCTATCGTCTAATTTAACGCCTACTTCTTTTAAGCCCAGACCTTCAGTATAAGGCTTGCGTCCGATAGCAACTAACACAACGTCGGCAGATAATTTTTCTGCGTCTCCGCCTTTGGCAGGCTCAACATTCAGTTCAACACCTTTAGCCGATGCTTTAGCGGAAGTTACTTTACTACCGAGTTTGAAGTTTATACCCTGTTTTTCCAGAATTTTTTGGAATGTTTTACTAACTTCGCCGTCCATAGGGGGAAGTATTTTATCAAGGTACTCTACAACGGTTACTTCCGCTCCCAGCCTACGCCAGACAGAGCCAAGCTCAAGACCGATAACGCCGCCACCAATTACTACCATTTTTTTCGGCACTTCCGTCAGGTGGATAGCGTGGTCGGAAGAAACTATCTTCTTGCCGTCAATCTCTACTCCCGGAAGGTTTGCAACCTCGGAACCGGTAGCTATCAAAATATTTTTAGCAGTTATTTTTTCAGACTTGCCTTTGGCAGGTTTTACCGTAACTTCACCCTTAGCCGTTATCTCACCTGTGCCTACAAAATATTTTACCTTGTTCTTGGCAAAAAGCCCTTCGATTCCTTTGGTAAGCCCCTCTACGATATCGTCCTTATGCTTCTGCATTTTTTTTACATCAATAGAAAGACCGCTTGCTTTAATGCCGTGATTTGCAAAATTATGAGTTGCCTCTTCATATAAATGCGAAGAGTTCAATAGAGCCTTTGAAGGGATACAGCCTACATTCAGGCATGTTCCGCCAAGCGTGCCGCGTTTTTCAACACAAGCTACCTTCATACCGAGCTGTGATGCTTTTATAGCGGCAACATATCCGCCCGGTCCTCCGCCAATAACTACTAAATCAAAATCTGACATTTTTATTCCTTTCGTTGCTAGTTCGTACTCTCACTCTACCCCCTCCTTTATGGAGAGGGAATTTATGTAGAGTTACAGAGTATTGTTAAAATTATAGTGAGCTTTCCAGCATCCACTTGTTTTTTTCATGCGTTGCAATGCGACCTATCATAAGGTCTGCCGTTGCTTCATCATTTTGGTTTTGAGCTTCTTTTAAAGCTACATTCAGCGAATCAATAATCTTTTTCTGGTCGCTTGCAAGTTCTTTTACCATATTTTGTGCAGACGGAGGGGAATCAGGTGCTTCTGAAATATTTGTCAGTGAAGAAAACTGCCTGAAACTACCCGGAGCAAATTCTCCAAGTGTCCTTATCCTTTCGGCTATATCGTCATTTGCGGCAAACAGGTCGTTATATTGAGCCTCAAAAAGAGTATGTAGAGACCGGAAGTTAGAACCTGTAACGTTCCAATGGAAGTTCTGTGTTTTAAGGTAAAGAGTATAGCTGTCTGCCAATACTATTTTTAATTTTGCTACTGGTGAATTACTCATAATTTTTTCCTTTGTTTTTTAATTTCCACCATTTTACCAAACCGTAAGCACTTATCAAGAACCAGAATACCTCAATAATCACCGATGGCAAGTTCCATGTATGTAGTAATGATATGAATATCAACAATGAGCCTACAAGATTCATAAAAGAATATGCAAAACTATGTTTATGCAGCCTATCCGATTGAATCATAAAGTAGGCAAGCAATATCAAAGTAACACCGCATGTGCCTATTATGTTGAATATTATATTTAGGGTTTCAGGTTGCATAAGTATTATCCGTAATATTTGCCCTCACCCTATCCCCCTCCCAAAAGGAAAGGGGACTTATAAGGCTTATTTAAATATCCAACAATAACCTTCTAGGGTCTTCAATAGCTTCCTTAATCTTAACAAGGAAAGTTACCGCTTCACCGCCGTCAATTATTCTATGGTCATATGATAAGGCAATATACATCATAGGACGTATTTTAACTTCACCGTCAATTGCCATAGGACGATCCTGAATCTTATGCAGACCCAAAATACCGGTTTGCGGAGGATTGATTATCGGGGTAGACAATAATGAACCGTAAACACCACCGTTGGATATAGTGAAAGTTCCGCCCGTCATATCTTCCATTGTAAGCTTGCCGTCACGGGCTTTCTTGCCTAGGTTAACTATTTCTTGCTCAACTCCTGCAAATGATAATCTGTCGGCATCACGCAAAACTGGAACTACCAACCCTTGAGGCGTTCCAACCGCAATAGAGATATCGTAGTGATTTTTGTATATTATCTCATCACCTTGTATCTCGGCGTTAACAGCCGGTATTTCCTTTAATGCCTTAATCGCAGCTTTAGCAAAGAATGACATGAAACCAAGCTTTACATCATTCTTTTTTAGGAAGTCGTCTTTGTAAGTGTTACGAAGTTCCATAACGTTGGTCATGTCAACTTCGTTAAAAGTAGTTAAAATTGCAGCAGTGTTCTGTGAATCTTTCAAGCGTTGAGCTATTTTCTGGCGAAGCTTCGTCATTTTAACACGTTCTTCGCGAGGTCCCGCAGGTGCAGGTGAAACACCGCCAATACCGCCTGTAGATACTGCATTTAGTGCGTCAGCCTTAGTAACACGACCGTCTTTACCCGTACCTGACGATAAATTCAGATTATTCTCCGTAGCTATTTTTTGTGCCGCAGGAGAAAGAACGGCAGAACTTTTGCCGGAAGAAGAAGGAGCGGCAGCTTTTGCAGGTGCGGCTTCCTCTTTCTTTGAATCTTCTTTTTTACCGCCGCCTGATTTTGCAGCTTTCTCATCAATTGAGCCTATCACAGCACCGACTTTTACAGTATCGCCCACAGCGAACTTAAATGCCTGAAGAACACCCGCCGAAGGAGCGTTAACCTCCAAAGTTACTTTGTCGGTTTCAAGCTCGACAAGCATCTCGTCCTGCTCAACGTAATCACCTTCTGATTTACACCAATTAGCGATTGTAGCTTCCGATACCGATTCTCCAAGTGGTGGTACTTTAATTTCAATTGTCATTGTTATTATCTCCTAGTTATCCCTTTTTTATTTTGTAGTTTAAAACTTATTTTAATGCCTCGTTCAGCAAATCCTGCAGTTGCTTGTTATGTATTCTGTAATAACCTGCGGCAGGAGATGCAGCTTCTTTACGTCCTACATATTCGGGACGTTTCGACTTGCATTCGGCTTTTTCTAGAACCGCCTCAATACGACGATCCACAAAGTGCCATGCACCCATATTCTGATGTTCTTCCTGACACCATATAACTTCGGCATTCTTGTATTTGTTAAGCTCCTCTACTAAATCCGTATCAGGGAAAGGATAATACTGCTCAAGCCTTATTATAGCTATGTCATTTATTTTCCTTTCCTCACGTGCCTCAAGTAAATCGTAATAAACCTTACCGCTACAGATAATAACTTTCCTAATTTTATCATTCGCAGCTAGTTTGGAAGTCTCTCCTATGACACGTTTAAAGTGAGTACCCTTGTCAAAATCCTTCAGGTCGGAAACGCAAAGCTTATGACGTAGTAAAGATTTAGGCGACATTACTACCAACGGCTTGCGGAATTTCCTGTGTATCTGACGACGCAGAACGTGGAATAAATTCGCAGGTGTAGTACAGTTAACAACTTGCATGTTATCCTCGGCACAAAGCTGAAGGAAGCGTTCCAGTCTTGCCGAGCTATGCTCAGGTCCTTGCCCCTCATAGCCGTGCGGCAATAACATTACCAGACCGCTAAAACGCAACCATTTTGCCTCACCGGATGATATGAACTGGTCAACCATTATCTGCGCACCGTTGGCAAAATCACCGAACTGTGCTTCCCATAATACCAACGCTTGCGGACGTGCAAGTGAATAACCGTACTCAAAACCAAGTACCGCATATTCGGAAAGGTTACTGTCAATTACCTCAAAACCTGCCTGTTTTTCAAACATGTTATTCAAAGGAAAATATTTATTCTCGCTATTTTGGTCGGTAAGTGCCGCATGACGGTGAGAAAACGTTCCACGTACGCTATCCTGACCCGTAATACGTATCGGATGTCCTTCTTCAAGGAGCGTACCGAAAGCAAGTGCTTCGCCCATAGCCCAATCAAGGTTTTTACCCGACTTCATCATATCAATTTTAGTATCCATCTGGCGGGAAAGCTTTTTGTTGATATTAAAATCATCAGGATATGATGCAAGCTTATAGCCTATCTCTTTTAGCTTTTTAACGTCGACTCCGGTATCGACATTTTTCTTCAGCCCCTTTTCAGGATTTTCAAATCCTTCCCATGAGCCTTTTAACCAGTCCGCCTCATCAGCCTCGTAGCTTTGAGCTTCCTCGTACTCCTTTTCCATGAACTGCTGGAAGTCATCTTTCATTTTTGAAAAGTCAGACTCACTTATTACGCCCTCACTTATAAGCTTTTGAGCGTAAACATTCATAGGGGTAGGGTGGTCTTTTATTTTATTATACATAATAGGCTGAGTGAAAAACGGTTCGTCACCTTCATTATGACCGTAGCGTCTATAACAGAAAACGTCGACCACAACATCAGTCTTGAATTTCTGACGGTACTCAACGGCAAGACGGCTTACAAAAACCACAGCTTCAGGGTCGTCACCGTTAACGTGGAAAATAGGGGCATGTGCACCTTTTGCAACATCTGTAGGATAAGGCGATTTTCTCTGGTTGTTCGGATTAGTGGTAAAGCCTATCTGGTTATTTACGACAATATGGATAGTGCCGCCCGTTGTGTAGCCGTCCAAATCGCTCAATGCCATAGTTTCCGTAACTACTCCCTGACCGCAGAAAGCCGCATCACCATGCAATAATATGCCCATAGCTTTTGTCCGCTCGGCATCATTGAAAATATCCTGCTTTGCACGCACACGACCGACCACCACAGGGTTAACCGCTTCCAGATGCGAAGGGTTAGCTGAAAGGGATAAGTGAATTTTATGCCCGTTAAAATCACGGTCGGAAGATGCACCTTGATGGTATTTCACATCGCCGGAGGCATCAAGTTCTTCAGAAAAATGCGACTGCTTGCCCTGAAACTCGGATATCATAGAAGCATATCTTCTGCCCATTACCTTAGTAAGAACGTTCAGCCTTCCACGATGCGGCATACCTATAACGACTTCTGCAACACCAAGATTAGCCGCACGCTCTATTATCTTTTCCATTGCCGCTATTACGGCTTCTCCGCCTTCTACCGAAAACCTTTTTGCCCCCGGATATTTTACATGCAGGAACTGCTCAAAACGCTCAACTTTCGTTATATCTTCAAGAATGGTGATTTTTTCTTCAGCAGATAGTTCGGGAAGACCATGTGCCTTTTCCATGCGGTCGGCAATCCAGTTTCTCCTTTCCAGTTCAGGCAGGTGCATGAACTCAACACCAATTTTTGACGCATATGTCTGCTTTAATTCAGATAGTAGTTCACGCAAGGTAGCTCTTTCAAAACCGAACTCACCCGCTAAATAAATCTCACGGTCATAGTCCGCATCTGTAAAGCCATAGGTAGTAGGGTCAAGGTCGGGGTGCATTTTGTGACCTTCTAATCCCAACGGGTCAAGGTCGGCAAGTAAGTTACCGCGTACCTTAAAAGCACGTATAAGCATTAACGCTCCGATACTGTCACGGCACGCCTGTTCCGAAACTTCGCCTGTAGCAGGCTTTTGAGCAACCTGTGCCTCAACAGGCTTTGCACCGACTACCGATGATTTACGAGGAGCCCATGAAGCACCTTGTTGTTCTTTTAATACCGCTGACAGGGAGTCGCCCATATCTTTAAAAAACGCTTGCCAGCTTTCATCAACAGAAGCGGGATTTTGTAAGTAAAGCTCGTATAGCTCCTCTAAATATGTAGAGTTCGTGCCAAATATCGGAGTAGTCTGATAAAAATCAGTTTTCATATTCACCCTTACTCGAATAAATTAATCATCATTTTAAAATATACCTATACAACTACATGTCCATATCCAAAGCTATGTGATATAACGAGTTATAAAAAAAATGCAATAGAAAACGAAGTTAATTTTTTGTAAGATTTATCAATATTGAATCACTATAGTATAAAAAATGTTTCCCAAATAGATAAATATGAAGTTATTTTTGGTCTTTGTTGCGGTGAGTTCGAGAAATAAACAAAACTCATTATCTAAAACGTATGTCTTCGGGGGTATTTTCCGTTGGAGTCACTATTAATTGATAATATTGAAGTATTTAAATATTAAGGTTGATTTTTATATTTTTGGAAATTATGGGTACTTTATTAATAAAAACTAATGAATGTTAATTGAAAACAGTAGAAAAGAAGGTAGTAATAAAAATGGCATTTGTAAATGAAAAAAATGAGTATCCTACTCCGTCCAGAACAATAGATTATGAACGTAACGCTTATTTAAGGAATATAAAAACGTGTCAGCGTGATCAACAACCAGATGAATTTGAGTTATATTGGAATGATGAGAAAATAAAGTTTAAGGCTCAAGAACATGTTTATGAAGGTGGTACAGTTCGTTGGATAGTTGTAAGTATTTCAACCCCAAATAATTTATCTAGTCAAATCAATGAAATAAAGAGCCTTATAACAGATTCGCTAAGTCAGTATGGTATACGTTACAGTTTAAGGCTAGTAGATAAAGTTGAAGTAATTTTCTCAAAACGTCTAAATGAAGGAGTAAAGTAAATGACAACTCCGTTAGATGATTTAATTAATTTACAACAATCTAAAATTACCTCCCCGCTGGAGGGAAATTATTAGTAAGCTTTAATAAATATTAATAAGTGATTATTCTTGAGTGTGTATAAAATCCAATGTATTAATTCTGTGCTTATCGTAGTTTATTAAAATGTATAGAAATATAATTAGAATATAGAGAAAAAATGTTTTTTAAAAATATAGGAATAACATTATTAATTTGCTTGGCTGTAATTGTTACAATTAATCTGAATAATAGCCATGCTGAGTTATCTGGTGAAGCACGAGTTACACCTAGCAAGAATCCAGATTATTCAGTTGAAATGTTTGAAGATGTAGAGCTAATTGGTTCAAACACTGTTAGTCATATGGATAAAATGGAAATTATTGATTATGTAACTAACTATATTGAGAGCTGTGAGAAATGGATTTTTTTAGTATCACAGAAAAAATCTGATCGAGAAAAAGATTGGGCTGATTTTTATTCCTTTATAAAAAACTCATCTGACATTAGTGCCTTTACAAATTATAACAAGTATTTAAATTTTCGTCAGAAGATTCACTTAAAATATAATATGGTTCCAGAAAATATAAAAAAAATAGATTTATTAAGTATATGGTTTTATCCTGAATTAATTGATTGGAAGTCTCCGGAAAGATCGCTAAAATCATCTAAAGGAGAAAGGTTTGAAGCATCTGTATTATATAAAATAACAAACTCAAAAGGTGAAGAAAAAGTCAAATCAGCAACAATTGCGGTCAGAAGAAGTTCATTTCCGCAGCATCAAGAACTAGAGATAGTTCCTTTTATAACTAAGCATTTTAGCATAATAGACTATCCAATAAATAATTTGCTCCCAGAAATAAACGATAATGATGGTAAAAGCTTTATTGCACCAAGTGTAGGAAAGTATTTTGCTGGAATGCTTGAAAGTATGAACAAAAATAACTCACATATAATATGGCCACAATTAAGAGGCTTATTAACAGAGAGTATAAAAGAGAAAAAAAATTATAAAGAAAAAAGATATACTAATAAATATTCAACGCCGATTTATATTAAGGATGTAGAGTTAGTTTCTACAAAAAACAATATTTCTAATATACGTCTTTATTTAGATACTTTAATTCCAGATTCTAAAGAACTAGAAGAAGCAGTTGCAGAACTCAAAATTGATTTGAACGATGTTTCTGACAAGTCCTCTTTTGCAGACATAATTAACAACGGCAAGGTTTTAGAGTATTCAGTTAATAAGGTTGCCGCAGAAAATCAAAATTGAAAGAACCATAAGATCACAAATTATATTCAAACATTTTTTAGCGATTTATATAAAATAATTACAAAAATCATTCTAATTGAAAGGAATAAATAATGACAACAAACGAACTTATCGTAAACGATTATACCGTTAATAACCCCCCCGCTGGACGGGGTATGTTACCCCGTCCACATGTTCATTTAATTAACTAGAGGATAGCTTGCCCCTCGCAAGACGGGGTTTGTAACCCCGTTCTCGTGTTCATTTAGGAGTTTATATTAGATTCCGACTAATGATATTTATTAATAATTTCACGATAAGCAACTATTGTGATTTTTTGGTTGGTGGGCAATGTAGCTATTAATTGATAATATTAAAATATTTAAATATTAAGGTTGATTTTTATATTTCTATAACGTACCGGTGTGTTTTAGTGCAAATTAATAAAGGTTAATAATCATTAGTAGAAGTTATGATGGACGACAATGAAATTATTAATAAGGGTGAGGTTTTAGAAACTGTCGTGCGTGGGAAAGAGTCCTCAAAAAAGTATCTGAACTTTTTTGGCTCTAAATTCTATATTGCCACGACTAATTACCCCAAGATAGAGAGTTTTTATAGACTAAGATTTCTAGGTACTGGCTTTAATACAAAGTACGCTCAAAAGTACACAAATAAGGTTAGAAATATTATGACCTTGATTTGCTTTGTAGAAATATTAGGCTTTTGTTATTTAGGCTTGTGGTTGCCGATTGTTTTGTCAAATTACTCCGCCTCATTATCAGTTAGGCTCTTGCTTATAACTTTTTCGTTATCTGCGATAATATTATATGTTTATCTTAAACGTGAATATGCAAAAGAAGAACTTGCAGATAGATTATTAGTGCGAGATATCAAAAAATATCTTTCCAAGCACTGGACAAAAAAAGATTATTCACTTTCAAAAGAGGAACAGCACTTATTAAAAGAACTCATCCCATTTACCTCTGATATATCAATGCTATACGGCAATGATTTTTGTGATTTGCCAAATGAAGCCCAAAAATTATCTCGTTCTTTTTTTAAAAATAATCAAATTTTAGAAGGCTTGATTGATAAACAGATTCTCGTTTGTATCCAAGATGTTCAATCAAACACAAATGAATTATACCTCATGCGTTGGGCAAGAGATTTGTTTTACTTAAAACCAGAATTACTTAACGAATAAAAGGAATATTAATGTTTCAAAACCGGTTCTGGGATTATTATAAAATTATAAAAAACATAAAACAAAAGGATTAAGATTTTGCCGTTGCTTATTATTTATTGCGGTATAATATTGTTTTATTATACATTACCTAGTCTAGTTAATAAAAAAGGAAAAAAATGCCGGATAAATCAGAAGCGGTAATCGCAGTAAAAGGTTCTATTAAAATAGATGTGGAAGCGGGGAAAACATATGCATGGTGTGCATGTGGAAGAAGTTCAAATCAGCCTTTTTGTGACGGCTCGCATTCGGGTACGGGGTTCTCTCCGGTGATGTACACTGCCGATGAATCAAAAAGAGTGGGGTTTTGCGGATGTAAACATACGGATATTCCGCCTTTATGTGACGGTGCACATAAGTGTCTGTAATAATATTTTACGGAAGTTTTTTAATGAGGAATATTATGCACAGGATATTTTGTAATTTATTTTTTACGGCTTTTGTTTTCTCGTTCATTTTAACCTCAAATCCTGCCGATAGTGCAGACGACACTTACGGTGATTTCGGCGGTCTTGGTGTTGTATTGGAGGCTGATATAAAAAGTGACTTACCGAGAGTCCTCAATATAATAGAGGGTACTCCGGCAGAAAAAGTTGGCTTGAAAAAAGGTGATCTGATAAGAAGTGCCGACGGAGAATCGCTTGAGGGCAAGAGCTTAACGAGTGTTATAGAAAGGACAAGGGGTGAGCCGGGTACTACGGTAGAGATTTCCGTAATACGTGAAGATAGCGAAATGCCGATAACTTTTAATATAACCAGAGAGATACTGAAAAAAACAGACGGATATAAAGATGATTATATATCACTAATCCTAATCCTGATAATATTAGCCGTCATAGTTGTGTTGAGGTTGATAAGTAAAGGTAAAAAATAAACCTACCGCTTTACTATTAGAATATATAATTGTTATCCATGCTTGGGGCTGTGAAAGTGTCCTTTAGTACTTGTTCCTATCACGCTTTAGCCTTAACATCCTTTTTAAAGTCTCATCTTTTTCTATAAAATGATGTTTTAAGGCTGCCAGTGCGTGCAAAGATGCAAAACCTATCAGGAAGCATGCCAGAAAAAAATGTATATCGCCTGCAATATCTTCCTGTTTGTCTATGCTCCACGGAAGAGCCGGCACTTCAAACAGGTTAAACACCGATATAGGGCGACCGTCGGCGGTGGAAATAAAATAACCACTGAAAAGTACGGCAAATAATAATGCATATAATGCTTTATGCATAAGGTGAGCCAGCTTTACCTCTATCGGTTTATGGCTAGGCAGGGGGGCAGGAGAGCCTGTTTTTAATTTATATAAAAGCCGGAATGCCGTAACAATTAATAATGTGATACCTATGCTTTTATGAATAAAAGGAGCGGTTCTGTACCACTTGCTATAATAATCAAGCTCCGTCATCCACCAGCCGACTACAAAAAGTCCGACCACACAAATTACCGTCAGCCAGTGGATTGTAATAATTACAACACTCCATCTCTTTGTATTTTTCACAACATTACCTATATTATAATTACGGGTACAACAAACCGGACTCCCATTGACCGTTATTTAATGTGTAGTAAGTACGGTCATGTATGCGATACTCGCCCTTTTGCCAGAACTCCATTCTGTTAGGGATAACCCTGAAGCCCGACCAGAACGGCGGACGTTCAACTTTTCCCTTTGCCGATTTTGCACCGTATTCCGCCACTTTCTTTATTAATTCGGATTTACTGCCCAAAGATCGGGACTGCATAGATGCCCAAGCACCTATCCTGCTTTTTAAAGCACGTGAATTAAAATAAGCATCTGCTTCCTCGTCCGATACGGAAACGACATCACCTTCAATCCTTACCTGCCGCCCCATAGCTTCCCAATAAAAACATAATGAGGCTTTCGGGTTTTCCTTTAACTGCTCACCTTTACGGCTTTCAAGGTTGGTATAAAAAACAAAGCCTTTTTCATCATAGCCTTTAAGCAACACCATGCGGTTGGTAGGGATACCTTCTTTAGTTGCCGTAGCAATATTCATAGCCTCAGGCTCAACCACATTTTTATGGTTTTTGGCTTCTTTGAACCATTTGTCAAAATGTTCGAAAGGGTTTTCTTTGTTAGTCATATTCAAATCTTGTTCTATTTTTTCTTAACGGATACCAAAAATATATTCGGCATTGCTTTTTTATAGAACTAAATAATAAATATTACTAATTAATTTATTTTAAACTTCAAAGCTGGCTTCTTTTGCCTGTTGGCGTACATATTGTAAGTCAGGTTTTATCTCGTTCCAGATTCTTACCCTTTCCTCAAAATCTATAAATCCGTCCTCATAAGGTCTGCCTTCAGGAAGAGAGCTGATATCAGGTATGGTAAAAGATCTGCCGTTTAAGTCATTACCTACGGATAATATAGGACCGATATGTTTTTTTCCGTTTTTGCCGGCAGGGGATACCTCTTTCAGGTTAAACCTTGATATAAGCTCGGAAGCAATCCTTGCACCTACTTCGCCTTTGCCCTCTTTTATTACACCCTCACCGCAAAAATCAAAACTGCCGAGCGGGGTATAAAAACGTGAAGGCAAGCCGTAAGAAAATTCAATCAGCAAAGAGCCGTCATCGGCTATTTCAGGTCTGTACGGGTTAGGACCGAGGGTCACCGCACTTTCCATATTATCCTCAATGGACACATCGGGACGGAACTCATTTACTCTGTTTAAAATATACTGACCAAGTACGGCTATACGTTCAAAATATTCTCTACTCATAGTTAAGCTCCTAAGATATAAAAATTTTCTTTTTTTAAATATTCGATATATTGTTTTTAATATACTCGCCGACATCTAAACTTCAAGTGTCATTTTATGATTATTATGCAATTTATAAGTATATTTAAACCATATTAAAACACTAGTATTTTTAATGGTTGAAATTTACATGTTATCTACTATATTCACTAAGCAAGATAGGGGATGATATGGTTGCAACGTATGGCTAACAATTCGATATATTTTAATAAAAAAATAAATCCTACACTGCGTATGGAAAAATGGGTAAGGATCTCCCTGTTTGTGTCTGCAAGTATATCTATTGCCGTTACCATACTTATAGTTCTTTCGGTATTGTTCGAATCAATACGATTCTTTGAAGAAGTGCCTGTAAACGATTTTCTGTTCGGTACGTTATGGAATCCGCAAAGCTCGAACGCATTTGGTGCAATACCAGTATTTGCCGGAACTATTCTAATCACAGTTATAGCAATTTTTATAGCCACACCTTTGGGATTATATTCGGCAATTTACCTTTCGGAGTATGCGTCACGCTCTTTCAGAGCAAAAATAAAACCCGTATTGGAAATGCTGGCAGGAGTACCCACCGTTGTTTACGGTTTTTTTGCGGTAGCTTCCATTGCACCCGCCATAAGAGCGGCAGGCGAAGCTATCGGTCTGGACGTTGCCTCAGAAAGTGCGTTGGTCGCCGGACTGGTAATGGGGATAATGATAATACCTTTCATACTATCATTATCAGATGACGTTATCAATTCCGTTCCCGATTCTTTAAGAGACGCTTCGCTGGCACTTGGCTCAACCAAGGCAGAGACCATAAATAAAGTTGTATTACCCGCTGCATTACCCGGCATTATAAGTGCGGTGCTTCTGGGTATATCACGTGCGATAGGTGAAACCATGATAGTTGTAATGGCGGTAGGTTACACTGCCACTCTTACGGCAAATCCGCTTGAGAAAGTCACTACCGTTACAGTGCAAATAGTAGCACTGCTAACCGGAGATCAGGCATTCGACAGCCCTCAGACATTGGCAGCCTTTGCCCTTGGGCTATCATTGTTCATCGTAACCCTTATACTTAATATTATTGCCCTTAAAATAGTAAAAAGATATAAGGAGCAATATGAATAAGATACAAAAATTCTATAATTTTATAAAGCGAAAACCAAGAGCCTATAAAAAGCTCATGAAGCGTAAACGCATTAATAGAGCTGTAGAGGGAAGTGTCGCCAAAAGGAGAGCCGCCGAAAAAAGGCTTAAAGCCTACGGCATAATAGCTATTTCAATATCGGTAATGTTTCTGTTCAGCCTGCTTTACAGTATAATTAGTAAAGGATATAGTGCTTTTGTCAGCTCGGAAATAAAGCTTTCTGTAAATTATTCTAAAGAACTTGTCGAAGAGGATAACTTCCTGCTGATAATAAAAGAAGCTATAAGAAGCGAGTTTCCCGAAGTTTCAAAACGAAACGAGCAACAAGATCTTGACGCTTTGGTAAGCACAAAGGCAATGGCTTATAGAATAAAGGATTTTTTGAGTGAAAATCCCGAAAATACGGGTAAGATCGTAGATGTTTGGGTGCTGCTATCATCTGATGCCGATATGTATATAAAAGGTAAGGTCGATACATCAATAGATGAAAAACTGCGCAGGTTAAATGACAGGCAATTGGCTTGGCTTGATGAATTAAAGGAAAAAGGGCTGATAAAAAAGTCCTTCAATACCACCTTCTTCTCATCGGGTGACTCAAGCGAACCTGAAACGGCAGGTATCTTGGGGAGTCTTATAGGTTCAATCTTTGTGATAATCTCATGTATGTTGGTAGCATTCCCTTTGGGGGTTATGACGGCTATATATCTTGAGGAATTTGCACCTAAAAATAAATTTACCGACTTTATCGAGGTCAATATCAATAACCTTGCTGCCGTCCCGTCAATAGTTTTCGGATTGCTCGGCGTAGTCGTTTACATACAGATGTTCGGGCTGCCACGCTCATCATCTTTGGTGGGAGGGCTTACTCTGGCTATGATGGCCCTGCCCATAATAGTTATTGCTACAAGAACATCAATAAGAGCTATACCGCAATCTATAAGGGACGGTGCTACCGCACTTGGTGCGTCAAAAGTGCAGACTACTTTACACCATGTACTTCCCCTTGCCATGCCCGGAATCATGACCGGTACTATATTAAGTATAGCCAGAGTTTTGGGGGAAACAGCTCCGTTGCTTATGGTCGGTCTTAACGCATTCGTGGTTGATATGCCGCAGGGATTTACTAGTGCGGCAACGGTAATGCCCACACAGATTTACAGATGGTCGGATACGCCTGAATACGGCTTTAAAGAAAAAGCCTCTGCTGCAATAATAGTTCTGCTTGTAGTACTTATTTTCGCAAACGCATTGGCGGTGTATTTGAGAAAGAAATTTGAGATAAGGTGGTAGTCTATGTCGAAAAATAATGGCAAAATTCGGATGGCTGCACGTGATGTTAATGTTTTTTACGGTAAAAAACAGGCATTGTTCGATGTGGGCATGGATATTCAAAAAAATGCCGTTACAGCTTTAATAGGACCTTCAGGGTGCGGTAAGTCAACATTCCTGCGTTGCCTGAACCGTATGAACGATACGGTTGAAAATTGTAAAATAACGGGAACTATAAAACTTGATGACGAAGACATATACAACAAGAGGGTGGACGTTGTGGTATTGCGTTCAAAAATAGGCATGGTTTTTCAAAAACCCAATCCTTTCCCCAAGTCTATATATGACAATGTTGCCTACGGGCCTAGAATACACGGTCTGACAAAAACAAAAGACGAACTGGATGCGGTCGTTGAAAAAAGCCTTAAAAGAGCAGGCTTGTTTGATGAGGTGAAAGACCGCCTGAATGAATCCGGAACAGGGCTTTCAGGCGGGCAGCAACAAAGGTTGTGTATCGCCCGTGCTATTGCAGTAAAACCCGAGGTAATATTAATGGACGAGCCTTGCTCCGCTCTTGACCCTATAGCAACCGCCACCATTGAGGAGCTGATACTTGAGTTGAAGCAAAAATTCACGATAGTTATGGTAACGCATTCTATGCAGCAGGCAAGGAGAATATCCGATTATACCGGATTTTTCCACTTGGGAAACCTGATAGAATTCGGCAATACCAAGCAGGTGTTTAATGAGCCGCAAGACAAAAAGACTAAAGACTATATCAAAGGCAAGTTCGGTTAATATGTTATCGGTGAACCGGTTAAAAAATAATTACTCATGCTCAATGATATCTTCGGTCACGAATTCTTTTGAGGCAGGCGTGGTAACAGTTTCAATAGTGCCGCCGTTATACAAATGCACTGCCTCAATAAAGCTGTATTTGCCGATATTTATAGCCTGACCTTCTTCCCTCTTCAGGCTGATAACTATATCTTGCCCTTCGTTGTTTGTTTCGGTGGCAACCTTGCTCAAAAAGTCCTTGAAACGTGATATCTGCTTGTCTTTTAGGTTAAATACGGGAAGACCGGATTTTTTGACTATGTCATTTAACACGGTTGCCTGAAAGTCTATGAAGTCCTCATAATTTGATACTTTAATTTCCAGAACGCCATAGGGAAACGCTTCAATATTAGAACCTGCCGCATGACCTTTTACATCAATAGAAAAATTATCGGAACTTACGACAAGCTTGTTGAAGTTAAGCTTATCTCCTAAATCTTCCTTATATATTATATCGGCATCAATATTAAGGTTTCCTATCTTTTTGCCGTTATCTGAAATTTCATTAAATGACTTGAAGTACTGGTCGGCAATATTAGCTTTAAGGTTATATTCGCCCAGACCTATCAAGTCTATCTCGATTGTCTGTCCTTCCGCCGAGGCTATTACTTCCTGAGTAATAGGGTTTATATATGAATAACCTTTATCGATATATTTGGCGTTCTTTACCTGATAAAAGTTCTCATCACCGCCTGAAGATAATGCGGATTTAATTTTTTGAAGCAGTCCTTTTGCATCTGATGTTATGTTTATCCGAGCATTACCGTTATATCTTATAGTATAGTTTTCTTCCAGCGACTCACCGCTCTTTACGATTATATCTTGTGGAAGTGTTGCAGTATAACTAGATGCCAATATGTCGGATTCAACAATAAGAGGTTCATCAGAGGACATATCGACCGAGATATCCTGATCGTTCAGAATAAATCTCGGCTTGTTTATCTGCACCTTATAATTTAAAGGAAAACCGCTAATTTGCGTATCGGAAAATATAAAATCGGACTTTTTACCGCCAAGATCCTTGGTAAGGGTTAAAATAGCCTGTTCGGTGTTTAGCTTTACGGCATTAGCGTTATAGAACCATACTCCGCTATATAAACCGGCAAAAATTACTACAAAAACTATGATAGTGATAAAAAAACGTTTCATTTTTATATGCCCGTATTAAATGTATTTTAATTAATGTTGCCTTAGTTTAAACTCGCTTAACGTAAATTGTAAAGCAATTTACCTCAATAAATTAATTATAAATTGAAATAATAGATTAATAAAACACCTTTAGATTAACAAATGCAAGCATATTTGTTATTTAATAAGGTAAGTATTTGTGATATAATTGATGCTCATAATTTAGTCGAGAACAAATGAATGACAAAAGAGTCCGGTAGAACTGGCAGCGGTAATAACCCTTCATTGAGAGATATCCATGGGAATCAGGGTGAGCTTAATCCTTATTCTATAGATAATAACGATGGCTGGTTGTCAGAAAATAATATAAATGCTTTTTTACAGGATTATAGGTCTGCACTACCGCCTGAGCAGCAGCAAAGGGTGGTAATAGGAAGAAGTCAATCGGCTGAAAGACAGAATATAGGCGGAGATGAAGGAGATATAATACCCGATGTGGGTACTGTCAAAAGGGCTTTTCAGGAAAATCCCGAAGCTGACAGATATTTATTGCCGATAAATAAAGGAGGCGGTCACTGGACAATGGCAGCTTTTGTTAAGGATGAGGGCAATAATATTAATACCGTTTACTACGATTCTTTTGGTGCGGACGGACGCTCAGACACAATAAAAAACGTTATTCAGGTCGAGTTAGATAATGAAAGGGACGCATCATTTAGACCTGTAGGGGATATAAGGGATATTTCAGCTCAACATCAGACTGACGGCATGTCGTGCGGCTATAGGGTGGCTGAGGCAGGCAGGGCAATAATGGAAGCTGATAACCCGCTTGCGATATCTTCTGAAGGCATAGTCAATGCCTTCAATGAGAATTACCCTTCGGCAAATAGTAATGATATATCAGCAAACGGTCAAATAAGGCTAAATGAAATTGCCCAAAGGAACGGTGTGGCACAACAGTCGCAAGCTAGAGGAGTTTCGTTCGACCCAAATGTAAAGTTATATGAATATGAACCGGTATCAAACGATAATTTAAGTGCAGAGGAAATCGGCAATTCATTTTTGCCTGCCGTAAACCGTAGTGATAACAGCCGAATAGATAAATCAAAATGGTTAAGCAATTTCGGTGTTGATAAGGCAAATCGTTCTGCTTTAAGAAATGCGGGTGAAGTTAATCTCTTTGATTCCGACTATGAACCTGTAGGGGCAGTTTCAGACCTTCGCCCTTCCGTAGCTGTTGTTGAGGCTACCGACATAAAAAATTTCGGTGACAGGCTAAAAGAAATACTTGATTCCAAGCCCGATGCCTTACGTGAGCAAAATTTAGCGTCAGGAGTAGCCCCTGACCGGCTTCTTATTCCGCTTAACGTTAATTTTGAAGGAGATATATCTAAAAAAGGTGACCACTGGATATTGGCAGAGGTTAGCGAACGCAGCGGAGAAACCGACGGCAAACAAAATATAGCGGTACGTTATCTTGATCCGGCATATAAAAACGGCAAAAGCCCTAATTTACAACATACGCAAAAGCAGCTTGAAAAACACTTCAATATTGAAGGCGGACAAATCGAAGATCTTTCAAATGCACAGCAACCGATAGGTAACGAGTGGGGTTGCGGTTACATAGTATGTGACGCTATTGAAAAACTGGCAAAAGACCCTGACGATGAATCGGTACAACAACGATATAGCCATAAGCAAATGGATCAATTGCATGATAAGATTGCAGGCGGTGTGGCTAAAGAAGATTCAAGGGTTGATAGAAGTCTGGAAGAACGCATGAAGTCATTGAACGGTACTTTGAAATCTTACCGCAGCCTAATGGACGATCCTTTGCAGTCTGCCGATGTCGCAAAAACAATGCTTGGCTTTATATACGACCCTGCAAATGAAAAGAAACCTGCGGGCAAGAAAACAGGACTAATAGGCAGGATAGAGAATATATTTGACGATTTTAATGCCGATAAGTCTTCCGATATCGTATATTCGGCATATAGCGTAATTGCTAATACCATAGGTCTTTTAAAAGACATTTTTGTAGGTACTGCCGTAGCTGTTCTGGATAATATGGATACAAGGGAGAAAATACAGCAGGATATTAAAAAGTTCGAAGCACAAAAAGATGCCTTGCTACAAAAGCAAATCGCAAGGCAGGATAAGAGTCTTGTCGGTAAAAATGCCGGTGGGTTAGGAGAGATAGAAGATAACTTCAGGAACGTTGAAATTGACACGGGAACGCCTTCAATTGCAAAAACACCAGCCTCTACCGAGAAAGAAAGACCGAAAAACCCTTATGAAGAAATGCTTGATAATAATATTAGAAAAGCATTCAGCCAAATTGAAAATGTCGATTCCGATGATATAGGTAAGGTATCGCCACCTAAAACCCCTGTCGTTGAAAGTGAAAAAAATAAGGTCAAAGAAACATATGACGATACGTCCGATAAGACAAACATACAGAATCACGGCTCCCAGATAAAAAATCAGCGAAACGGCAATCCTTTGCAATCAAGATAAAAAGCTTATCAGTAAATGAAAATAGCCCTTTATCAGCCCGATATAGCACAGAACTTAGGCACGAATCTTCGTACTGCCGCATGTTTGGGGGTTGATGTAGAGATAATAGAGCCTTGCGGCTTCCCGTTTGACGACAGGAAAGTACGCCGTGCGGGTATGGATTATATGGATATGGTGAAATATACCAGACATAACTCATGGGACGATTTTAAAAAATGGACGCAAGAAAATGATTACCGCATTGTATTGCTCTCATCAAAAGCGGACACGCCATATACCGAGTTTTCCTTTCGGGAAAATGATATTCTGCTGTTAGGACGTGAATCGGCAGGTGTGCCGCCTGAGGTTACAAGCTATTGTAAAAACGCCGTAACTATAACTATGACAAAAGGGGTGCGTTCGCTCAATGTTGCCGTATCGGTAGGCATAGTGCTTGGTGAGGCATTAAGGCAGGTTAGGTCTTTGTAGTATATTTAAACCATAACACCGGCACTTGCCGCATGATTAATTTGTTTATCGACATCTTTGATCGGAATGCCGGTCATTTTTTCAAATAATATGTGCCTGTCTTTTTTGCCTATAATGTTTGTTATGGTACGATTGCTTGCATTTCCTTTACGTATTTCATCATAATTTTCTTTGACATATTCAGGTTGTAATGTGTCTGTCCATGCGGATATCGCACTAATTACCCCTTTATGTTCTTCGCCGGTTAACCGATATCCACCATTGCTTCTGTCCTGCATGATATTCTTAAAAGAGTTTACTACGATTTGAGGGTGTGCAATTGCATCTACAACTCCAAGAGCCGCTACAACAGGTAATGCGGTGACCGCAATAACCGATGCTCCGATTTGTTTTTTATCGAACACCCTTGGGTTTAAAAGGTCGGAACAATGCAGCTTCCTCGAATTTTCAGTAAGAAAATCCCTTACATCATTAATCCTGTGTTTAAATTCATTATCCTCCTTATCAAGTGCCAGTTCCCGATATGTGTGTTTACCCGATAATTGTTTTAATTCCCTGAAATAATCAACGGCTATCTTACCCAGATTAGGGTCATACAAAACCCTTTCCAATGCCTTTCTTGAACTTTGCCTCAGGGTTTTATCCTCATTGCCTGAATCAGATTGTCCCATATTACCGACAAAGGCATCTAAGATATCGTGTCTTTCATCATACATGCATTTAAACATAATTTATATACCGTTATCAATTCGCTTATACTACTTAATAGGTAGCTCTGCATAAAGGTTTTTTTGATGGTTTTTCGTAGTATAGTAACTTATTACTACACTAAACGGCATAAAAAAAATCCCATGCGAATAACATAGGATTTCTTAATATTCTTCTAACAAGCTATATAAATTAGCCTTGAACCTGCTTGTGACGAGGGTTAGTTTTGCAGATAACACGTAATTTGCCCTTACGCTTGATGCTTCTGCAATCTTTACACATTGGTTTTACTGATGCTCTAACTTTCATTGTCTTGTACCTGTTTTCTATAATCCAAAAAGGGAGGCAACTTATAACCCCTTAGTTAAATAATGTCAATTATTTTTCATCACCCCTTGCTAAAAACTTGTCAAAATAGTATAAAAACGCATCATTTATATAATTATAACGGGATTAAGGATGTTTAAAGGAGCTATTACGGCACTGATAACGCCGTTTAAGGACGGCAAGGTTGATGAGCGGAAATTCGCTGATTTTGTACAGTGGCAGATAAAGGAAGGCATACACGGTTTAGTCCCTTGCGGTACTACGGGTGAATCGCCCACCCTTACGCATGAACGTCATAATCAGGTAATCGATATATGTGTTGAGGCGGCAGAGGGTAAAGTGCCTGTTATCGCCGGTGCAGGTTCAAATTCTACCGCAGAGGCTATAAACCTTGCACAGCACGCCCAAAAAGCAGGAGCCGACGCAATCTTGGTTGCCACCCCTTATTATAACAAGCCTAATCAGGAAGGTTTGTATCGGCATTTCAAGGCAATACATGATGCCGCCGATATTCCGATGATATTATATAATATTCCCGGTCGTTCGGTTATAGATATGAAAGATGAAACTATAGTACGCCTTGCCGAACTTGAAAATGTCGTAGGTATAAAAGATGCCACGGGGGACTTGTCCCGTGTAGGCTCATTGATAAATAAGCTTGAGGGGCGTGAATTTTGCCTGCTTTCAGGCGAGGACGCAACTGCCGTCGGGTTTAACGCACAAGGCGGTGTCGGTGTGATTTCCGTAAGCTCCAATGTTGCTCCGGCAAAAGTGGTAAAAGTTCAGGAGTTATGTCTTGCAGGTAAATATGACGAGGCTACAAGGCTACAAAATGAACTGATTGCTTTGCATACCGCCATGTTCTGCGATTCAAGCCCCGCTCCGGCAAAATATGCCGCTTCCCTTATGGGCTTATGTGAAAACGAACTACGCTTGCCTTTGATACCTCTTTTAGAAGAGAAAAGACCGCAGGTTGAAAGGGCAATAAAAGATTTAGGGTTAATATAGTGGGTAAGCAGGGCGAGAAAGAGAGAAAGGTTATTGCCCAAAATCGCAAGGCACGGCATGATTATTTCATTGAGGATAGTTTTGAAGCAGGCATAATGCTGCATGGCAGCGAGGTAAAGTCGATACGTGCAGGCAATGTGAATATAATAGACTCATTTGCCGAACAAAAGAACGGTGAAGTTTATATGATGGGGGCTTATATTGCCGAATATAAAGGAGCTACCCATTTTCAGCACCACACCAGACGACCGAGAAAATTACTGATGCACCGTGCCGAGATACAAAAGCTTTTCGGTAAGCTGAAGGTAAAGGGCTATACCCTGATTCCATTGTCGGTTTATATTAATGAAAGAAACCTTATTAAAATCGAGATAGGTCTGGCAAAGGGTAAAAAACAGCACGATAAGCGTGAAGCTTTGAAGGAACGTGACTGGCAGCGGCAAAAAGATCGTGTTATGAAAGAATAGCATGAACACTCCTAAAAAAATAGACGCAAATTAACTTCCTTAATATGTGGTTTTGCTGTATAGTGACGTGCTTTTTATAGTAAATTTGCATTTAATTTACTATTCTGTCATCCTATGGAAAAAATTTAGTAGAAATTTTTTACCATGGGATCCAATTCGAAAAGTTTAGGAAAACTTTTCGATATTAAAAAAGTTTCCTAACTTTTTTAAATGTGGATTCCACTATAATTTGTTTTACTAAACAAATTCGTGGAATGACAATAATAGGTAAATTAAATGCAAATTTACTAAAATTATATAAAACAGGTCGGAAAATGAAGAGATTAAAAGATTTATGGAAACGTGGGGCTGAGTTTTTAGGCACTGAATATGCGATAATGGGCGGTGCGATGAGCTGGGTTTCAGAACGCAATCTTGTATCTAGCATTTCAAATTCAGGTGGTTTTGGCGTTATCGCATGCAGTTCAATGACTCCCGATCTGTTAAGAACCGAAATTCAAGCAACAAAAAAGCTTACCGATAAGCCTTTTGGCGTTAACCTTATAATTATGCACCCTGATCTGGAAGCGTTGGTTGAAGTCTGTAAAGATGAGCAGGTAACGCATGTTGTTTTGGCAGGCGGTTTGCCATCTTCAAAAACTATAAAGGATATTAAGGCGTTCGGTGCGAAGGTAATATGTTTTGCACCTGCGTTGGTTATAGGTAAAAAGCTTATACGCTCCGGTGCAGACGCACTGGTTATAGAGGGAATGGAAGCCGGAGGTCACATCGGGCCGGTAGCTACATCTGTATTAGCACAAGAGATTATCCCCGAACTGAAAAACGAAGTTCCCATATTCGTAGCCGGTGGTATAGGCAGGGGCGAGGCTATGGCTTCATATTTAGAGATGGGTGCGGCAGGAGTGCAGCTTGGAACACGTTTTGTATGTGCTACCGAATCTATCGCACACCCTAACTTCAAACGGGCTTTTATAAAAGCCGCCGCAAGGAACGCAATGCCGTCGGTACAGATAGACCCTGACTTCCCTGTAATTCCCGTACGTGCGATTGAGAACAAAGCTACTGAGGATTTTAAAAAAATACAGCTTGAAACGATAGCAAAATTCAGAGCAGGCAGTCTTGATAAAGAGCAGGCACAGTTACAGATTGAGCATTACTGGGCAGGAGCATTACGCAAAGCAGTCATTGACGGCGATGTAGAAAACGGCTCACTTATGGCAGGGCAAAGTGTAGGCATGGTTAAAAAAGAGCAGCCTATCGCTGAAATACTGGCAGAATTGATATCTCAGGCAGATTCTTACCTGAGCGAAAAAATGTGTAATGCGGCGTAACATTACCCAACTATTAAAAAAATCCCCATAGCAAGCTACGGGGATTTTCAATGATACAATAGTTAGTTGATTGTTACTGTTTAATCCCTTCGACCGATAGCACCATTTCAACTATTGTAGAAGCTGGCCCCAAGTCACGCTCAATACCGAAATCCTTTAGCTTGAAAGCCGTTCTTCCTTCAAAGCCGGCTCTATAACCGCCCCAAGGGTCTTTGCCCTCTCCTACCAACTCTACATTTATTTTTATAGGTCTTGTAATATTTTTTAATGTAAGATCACCGGTTAAAACACCTGATTTTTTATCTTCGTTTAGCTCAAGAGCCGTAGATACGAACTTGGCCGTAGGGTGAATATCCGTATTCAAAAACTCTTCCGCCCTTAAATGCTTATCCCTTTCGGCATGGTTACTATCTATAGAGGATGCGTCAATATCAACATTTATTTGTGAGTTCTCAAGGTTTTCACGGTCTATCGTAAAATTTCCTTCAAACCTGTTGAACCTTCCGTATAGCCAGCTATATCCTAAGTGCTTTATACGGAATTGGATAAAGGCATGTGCACCCTCGGTATCTATTTTATATTTTTCCACTTCTGCAGAAGCATTTGTTGAAAATGCCAGCCAAACAGAAAATGCTAAAAGTAATATTCTTTTCATATAGCAAACCCAAATAAAAATTTTATATGCCGAATATACCACGGCAACCAAAAAACAGTACGAACAAAGGTGTAAATTGTCCAGTGGTTTTTGATTAAAACTTTTTCACTATATAAAACATATAAGCACTATAGACATTTCATGAAAAAACCACTATATACGCCTGTGCTTATAAATAAATACATATAATTATCATGGGTATAATAGTACAGAAATTCGGTGGAACGAGCGTTGCGGATATTGAACGCATCAGGCACGTTGCCACATTAGTAAAGCGTGAGATAGATGCCGGCAATCAGGTAATTGTTGTAGTTTCTGCTATGTCCGGCAAGACCAACGAGCTTGTAGGCTGGGCAGAACAGGTTTCAGACCTGCGTGACGAGGCGGCATTAAAAGAATATGACTCACTGGTATCGTCCGGCGAACAAGTAACGTCAGGATTGCTTGCCCTTACATTGCAGTCAATGGGACTAAAGGCTCGGTCATGGCTTGGCTGGCAGATAGGCTTCCAGACCTGTGCTTCTCACAGCAAGGCACGCATTGAGAACATAAAAACGGATATCCTCAAAGAATCTCTGGATAACGGTGAGATAGCGGTTGTGGCCGGTTTTCAGGGCGTGACCGATGAAAACAGGATAGCAACATTGGGTCGTGGCGGTTCGGATACATCTGCGGTAGCAATTGCAGCGGCGATGGATGCGGAGCGTTGTGATATATATACCGATGTTGACGGCATATATACAACCGACCCGAGATTAGTACCCAAGGCACGTAAATTAAATAAAGTAGCCTACGAAGAAATGCTGGAAATGGCATCGCTTGGTGCGAAAGTGTTGCAGACACGTTCTGTTGAAATGGCTATGAAATACGGGGTGCGTGTTCAGGTTTTATCAAGCTTTGCCGATGTTGAGGGAAGCTTATTAGTTGACGAGGAGGAAGTCGTGGAAAGAAGATTGGTAACAGGTGTAACTTACAGCAGAAACGAAACACAGATAACACTTACGAAGGTTCCGAACACTCCGGGGCTGGCTGCACAGGTTTTTCAGCCGCTTACCGATAAGGATATCAATGTTGATATGATAGTACAGAATATCAGTGAAGGCGGCGGTGAAACGGATATGACATTTACGGTATCAAAGTCAGATGCCGATAATGCGGTAGCGTCGATTGAATCCGTTAAAGATAAATTAAAATATAAGTCCATGCTGGTAGATAAGAACGTAGCTAAAGTTTCAGTAATCGGTGTAGGCATGAGAAGCCACGCAGGTTTGGCACAAAAAATGTTCAAAACATTAGCAGAAAAAAGCATAAATATTTTGGTTATCTCAACTTCTGAAATTAAAGTAAGTGTCCTTATAAGTGAAGAATATACTGAACTTGCTCTTCGTGCATTACATACAGCTTATGGACTTGATGCTGAAGAAGAGAAGTAAACGGTTGAAATTTATTGATTATAAATTCTTACCACTCTTTTCTGCTTGCAGGCTTCTATCGCTATAAATTTCCTCAGGTTTTAGTTTACTAGCTCCAACTACTTCCTCAGCCTTCTTAAGTTCTTTTTGAAAATATTTATCTGCAGTACTTCCTTTATCTACTTTAACACCGCCGCAGTCACCCAACTGTAGTTTATCATCTTTCACATAAAGGTTATCGTCTTTCATAATATCTTCTCCCAAATAAAAACCAAGCTTATCTAATCGGCTGACAAGTTTTTCTATTTGCTTCTTTTCCTTTATATAAAGCTGCGGATTCTTGTCTTCCAGGTCTTCGGCAGTTCCCTCTCTTCTCAATTCCATAGTAAAAGGCAGAGTATGCTGCTTTTGAGAATCTACAAAAGATTCTGTGCTTTTTTCAATATTATAAACTTTATTAACTCTATCTTGATCAGGATCACCTTTATCCTCTAGAACTTGGCGCATCGCTTTTTTCATAGTATATTCTAACAATTGCATCTTATTATAGTCTGGATACCCACTTATTGGTATTTTTAAGGCGACCTCCTCACCGTTTTTATGGGTTGCACGATAAACCTCTCCCTGATCGCCTGCTCCAATAAACTTGTCTACCTCATCATCAGCGTGAGTTTCTGCTCTTGGATTATTTGTTATTTCAAGACCATCAAGAGTATTTCTCCTTCGCAACTCCCTAACACTTTTATTGCTTCCTACCTCTTTATTTTCATCATCACCCTTTGACACCACAACCTCTGAAAATTACATTGCAACCACTTTACGCCACCTTATAGTAACATAAATAGCTCAATTCTCAAAAGTCTATTTTAAATATAATAGTTAGGCTATGATATTATCAATAATCCTGACTTAACCAATTTCTAAATGCCCTTACTTTTCTACTAGATTTTTTACGCTCCTGATACGCCATATAGTACGAATAACCTGTTTCGTATTTTATGTTCAGAGGATTTATCAGGTTACCTTTTTCAAGCTCCTCCTCCACCACTATGTCAGGTACTAATGCAAATCCCATTCCCTGCTTTGCGGCTTTTGTTATCATAAAGAAATGTTCAAATGCCAGAACATTCTTCTTACTCTTATAGCTAATCCCCAATGATTCAAGACATTGCTCCCATACAAATGATCTACCCGTATGTTCCAACAAATTATATTTTGTTATGTCCTCAATTTTAAATTCATTATCCTTTATTAATGATGGAGTGCAAACCATTAACATTGCTTCATTGAACAGAACTTCATTCTCAGCTCCTTTCAGCGGTTTATCACTCACCCTAATAACGATATCAGCATTTATATTCTCAAAATCAATATTTTCACCATCACCGATATTAATTACCACATCAATATCGGTGTTCTTATCCTTAAAGTCCTGTATCCTCGGTATTAACCATGTTGTTGTTAAGCTTGGTAATATGTTTATCGTAAGTAAATTATCCGGCTCAACATCTTTGAATATATAATTGGTAGAATTCTCTATATTATTAAAAAACTCTTTAAGACTCAGGTAATATTGTTCGCCTTTTTCTGTAAGAGCAAGCCCAGATGATGTTCTTATAAAAAGTTCTGACTCAAGATACTCTTCTAAAAGTTTTATCTGCTTACTAACAGCCCCTTGGGTTACGCAAAGCTCATCGGCCGCGACTGTGAAACTGCAATGCCTTGCAGCAGATTCAAAGGCTTTTAAACTGTTTAGTGGTGGCAAGTTGCGCTTCATATATCATACATTATGAGTTTTTCTCATGCACGACGCAAAATAACTCGTTTGCGCTAATAAATCAAATAAATCATATTTGTCTATACAAACTATACACACAAAAAAAGAGAAACGTCATGCAACCATTCCACCTTGCAATAGCATCAAATGATCTGGACAAAAGTAAGAAATTCTATTCCCAGTTATTGGGCTGCACTATTGGTCGCTCAAGCAAAAAATGGATAGATTTTAACTTCTTTGGTCACCAACTATCAGTCCACTTAAAGCCGGAAGAAACCACTAAAGCTCAAAACAACAAAGTTGACGGCAAGTCTGTTCCTGTCAGGCATTTTGGTATAGTGCTTGACTGGGCGAACTGGCTTAAGCTTGCAAAAGAACTCGAAGAACAAAATATGGATTTCATTATAGAGCCTTATATAAGATTTGAAGGAAAACCCGGGGAACAGGCAACAATGTTCTTCTATGACCCTAGCGGTAATGCATTGGAGTTCAAATCTTTTAAAGATGAATCAATGTTATTTGCGGCATAAAAATATAAGCAGTGTTCAATAAGGTAGATTCTGTCAAAAAATACGATTTTTACGAAATCTATATTTATCGAACACTGCTAAAATATACGTTACAAAATTGCTTTTAACTTTTTTGCTACTTCGTTGTATTCCTCTTTATTTTCTTCTTTTAGGGTTTTCAGACCGGCAATAAGCTGCTCGACATTGCCGTTACATACTTTTTGCAGACGTTTTTGTTTTTTAGTTTCCTCAATTTTAGTTGCCATTTCCTTAAACTCTTTAACAGCGTCTTTTTGCTCTTTGTTCAAAGAAGCGGTAGAAGGCAAAGTTTCTATTACGGCTTCTAAAGCATATATTATTTTGCCAAGCTGCATACCGTAGCCGGCAACACCTTCAATTATAGCGGCTTCAGTTGCCGGAGCTTCCGATTTATAGTTGGTTATGTTTATAAGGCTTGCGGAATTATTTCCCCATTGCTCACCCCACCATTGCCAAGGATTGATAGCCTGCGTTACATCTCCTGAAAAAGGACTTTTAAATTTAGCGTTCATATTTTTTTACCCCCAGAATGCTTTTAAAAATCGGAAAGTTCCGTCTAATCGGCGGAACATTCTGTAAAGAATTATAAAATTATAGCAAATTAATATAAACACAATAGGGATTTTTACTTGGAAAAAACTTTTGGGTTAAAAGCCTTTTCGCTCCCTTCTTTTAAAGACTCCTGCCATTTTTCGGGATTACCTAAAAATCCTCCGCCATTTAGGACTTCATCTTTAATCTCTTTTTCAAAATCTTTTTCTGTAAAATTTACAGGTGACTCAACACCGCGTAACCCTCTGGTAAAACTGTCTATAGGGCTTTTTTCCGAGTATCTTCGGACTACCCTGTTAACCCACGTTTTTTCATTTGATGCCTCGGTTTCGGGAACATAGACACGCTTTTTAAACGAACTTAAACTTTCATCATCAAATACGGTTTGACCTGATTCTTTTAACTTTTCTTTGACTTTACCTACCATTTCCTGAACAAGTTCGGGGTTATTGGCATTATCTTTATAAACAGCAGACTCACGCAACGCTTGAGAAGTTTTTTTATAAAACTCCTCATCAAGAACGCTTTTTTCTACTAATTTCCCGTTTTCATTTGCAAGATTATAGCCGTTAGCAAGAAGCGTTTCGTTGACTGTTGCAATAATTGACCTTTTTCCGTCTTTTCCGGAACTTTTATAATAAGGTTTTAATTGCTCTAAAAAATTTCTGTAATCTCTATTACCTTCTTTTTTATTGGTATCCCCACCCCTTCCTTTTAATATAATCCGTTCTTTTATAATTTTATCGGTATCGCCGTTTCTATTTGATTTATCCGTGGATTTCATGATTATACACTCCCTATGCTGCTTTTAATATCTTCCGAAAATATGGAGGTATTATTTATAAATCGTCTAAAAGTCAAGTATTTGTAACTAAAAAAACTTAATTATTTGCAACAGCTTGCAATTAGTCATCAATAATGCTACATGTAAGAATCATTTAATATTGACAGCAAAATAAATGCATAAATATTTCAATCCGGGAAAATTCGGCAGGATTGCGGACAGGGTTCTTCCTTTTTCGGCGGGTCTGACGGCTATTTTGATGATATCGGGATTATACTGCGCCCTTATAGGATCTCCACCTGATTATCAGCAGGGGGAATCCGTTCGCATCATGTATATACATGTTCCTGCGGCAACTATGGCATTGGGTGTTTATACCTTCATAGCGTTAGTTTGTGCGGCATCACTAATATGGAAAAACCCTTTGTCCGACATGATAGCTATATCGTCAGCTCCCATAGGGGCAGGTTTCACCATAATTTGTCTTATTACAGGTTCGCTTTGGGGCAAACCTATATGGGGAACTTGGTGGGTATGGGACGCACGTCTTACTTCCGTTTTGATATTGCTCTTTTTCTATCTTGGCTATATGGCACTTTATAACGCCTATGATGACAGAAGGCGTGCAGGACAGACCTCGGCAATTTTGGCATTGGTAGGTTTTATAAACGTACCTATCGTAAAATTTTCCGTTGACTGGTGGAACACGTTGCACCAGCCTGCGAGCATAGTTCGCATGGGCGGACCTAAGATAGACCCTTCTATGATGACACCTTTGATAATAATGTTTTTTGCGTTTATTTCGTTCTTTATAACCGTGTTAATATTAAGGATAAAAGTTGAAATTTTATCACTAAAACAAGAAAGATTAAATTTAGGTAAATAAATTCCTTTACATCGGTGCAATAAGAATATAAACCACAAAATATTGAAGAATTTAATTCCGGAGATATTATGACGTACGTTGTTACAGAAGATTGTATCATGTGCAAATACTCGGACTGTGTAGAAGTGTGTCCTGTTGACTGCTTCTATGAGGGCGAGAATATGTTGGTTATCAATCCCGATGAGTGCATTGATTGCGGTGTGTGTGAACCTGAATGCCCGATTGAAGCTATTCAGCCCGAATCCGAAGAAAACATTCAATGGCTTGAGCTAAATCGTGAATATTCGCAGCAATGGCCTAGCATAACTCAGAATAAAGACCCTATGGAAGAAGCCGAAGAGCATAAGGGCGAGGCTAATAAATACGAAAAATACTTTAGCGAAAACCCCGGTAAAGGCGATTAATCGCTAAAAGTTATTAAATATGAATATTAAGAAGGGGCGTTTAAAAAACGCTCCTTTTTAATATTTTAGTTTATATATGTATGAGTTTTTCATTTTCTATTTTACTTATAAGGCGGACAATGCAAACCTTTCGGCGATTCGGTAAATAGCTCGAAACCGTCCGATGTTACTGCTAAACTATGTTCAAACTGGGCGGACAGGGATTTGTCCTTAGTCCACACCGTCCAGCCGTCTTTTCCGCTCAAGGTTGTTTGCCAGCCTCCGGCATTTACCATAGGCTCTATGGTAAAGAACATGCCTTCTTCCAGCACCATGCCTTCACCTGCCTTGCCGAAATGCATTACGGAAGGGGCGGTGTGAAATATTTTACCAAGCCCGTGACCGCAATAGTCACGCACTACCGAGTAATTATGTTTTTCAACGAAGGTCTGAATGGCATGACCTATATCACCAAGCGTATTGCCGGGCTTTACCTTTTCAATGCCCAGCATCATAGCGTCATATGTGACCTGACATAATCTTTTGGCTTTTATTGAAGGCTCTCCGACAAAAAACATACGGCTTGTATCGCCGTGCCAGCCGTTTAGCTTTGCCGTTACGTCAATATTTACGATATCGCCGTCTTTTAACTTCTTGTCGCTTGGAATCCCGTGACATACGACATGGTTTACCGATGTACATATTGATTTCGGGAAGCCTTTATAGCCGAGCGGGGCAGACTCGGCTCCGTTTTCAACGGTCATTTTATGACACAGGTCGTTAAGCTCGTTAGTGGTAACACCGGGTTGTACATAATCGACTATATAATCAAGCACACGTGCAGCAAGATTTCCTGCTTTTCGCATTGATTCAAAGTCTTCGTTAGTGTGTATAGTAATTTGTTCTTTAGCCATTTTGATAAGTTATTAGTTGCAAGTTTAAAGTTACAAGTAGTAATATAGCCAAAAACCAGAGCATGCAACTAATAACGAAAAAAGAATACTAAAATATGACAAACAATTCTCCGACGGCGGCACTTCTTATTATAGGCAATGAAATATTATCCGGCAGAACTCAGGACAAAAACCTTAACTATATTGCAAAAGGTTTGGGTGAGGTCGGTATCAAATTTATGGAAGTCAGGGTCATACCGGATATTCACCTGACTATCATAGACACCTTAAACGAAATGCGGGCAAAATTTGATTATGTGTTCACAACGGGCGGTATAGGCCCGACCCATGATGATATTACGGCAGAATGTATCGCAAAGGCTTTTGGGGTAGAGCTTAAAGTTAATGAAGAATATTATAAAAAAATATATGAATATTATAAAGGCGAACTAAACGAAGGGCGTATTAAGATGGTAACATTGCCCGATGGGGCAGTGCCGATAGCCAACCCGATAAGTACCGCTCCGGGGTTTTATATACAAAACGTATATGTTATGGCAGGCATTCCCAACGTTATGCAGGCAATGTTTGATGCGGTAAAAGGGACTTTAAAACATGGTGCGGTAGTCCTGTCAAAAGAAATCCGGATATATGCCTCTGAAAGTAAAATAGCGACTCCTTTAAGTAAGCTGCAAGATGAATATGATAATGTGGAGATAGGCAGCTATCCTTTCGTTGAAGATAATAAAATAGGGGTTATTCTTGTGTTCCGTTCATCTGATGAGGCGGCTTTAGATGAGTGTTTAGGCAAGATGAATACTGTTTTGCAAAGAAGTAAAATTGCATAATATTAAAATTAATTAATATAACTAATTTTAAAAAACACTTTCTTTCACACTTAAATTATCTATAACTTCTCATATAGCTTTTTCATTAATGCTATAAAAACACTTGTAGCTAATTGTAATTACATACAATGTCAGACCATGAAATAAATTCAGAATGACATGAGTACAAGAGTAAAAGATATACTAATTTTAAAAAGTTTTTTAAAGAATAACTAGTGTAAGGAATAGTTTTTTTATATGAATCTGGTAATTGTAGAGTCACCGGCTAAAGCCAAAACAATCGAGAAATATTTAGGTAAAGATTATAAAGTGCTGGCATCTTTCGGGCATGTGGTAGACCTGCCTTCAAAAGACGGCTCTGTTCGTCCTGATGAAGATTTTGCAATGGATTATCAGATATCCGATAAATCAAAAAAACATGTGAAAGCACTAGTTGATGCCGCCAAAAAATGCGATGCCATATATCTGGCAACTGACCCCGACCGTGAAGGCGAAGCTATTTCGTGGCATGTGGTGGAAGTGTTATTGCAAAAAAAAGCCATTAAAAAATCTACACCCGTACATCGTGTAGTATTCCATGAAATCACTAAAAAAGCCGTAACTTCTGCGGTTGCTAATCCACGCACATTGGATATGGATTTGGTGAACGCACAGCAGGCAAGGCGTGCTTTGGATTATTTGGTCGGTTTTACTTTGTCACCGGTATTATGGAGAAAGCTACCCGGTAGCCGTTCGGCGGGGCGTGTTCAATCCGTAGCCTTACGTATTATCTGTGACCGTGAAAATGAAATAGAAGAATTTAAATCCAGAGAATACTGGGATATAAAGCTGGGCTTAAAGACCTCTGCCTCAGAGGATTTTATAGCACGTATAACGCATATTGACGGTAACAAGCTTGACCAGTTCGATATAGTAACGGAAAAAGCCGCAGGCGATATCGTAAAAAAACTGGAAACTAAAGAATATATTGTTGACACTTTAGAGAAAAAACAGGCAAGGCGCAATCCGCAGCCGCCTTTTACCACCTCTTCACTGCAACAGGAAGCCTCAAGAAAGCTCGGCTTCGGAGCAAAAAGGACTATGAGCGTAGCGCAAAAGCTATATGAGGGAATTAACTTAGGCGGTGAAACAGTCGGTCTTATAACCTATATGCGTACTGACGGCGTTACCGTATCGCAGGACGCTATTTATGCTACAAGAGAACTGATAGGCAAGAACTACGGTGATAAATATGTGCCTGCTAAACAAAGGCACTATGCCACAAAAGCCAAGAACGCTCAGGAGGCACACGAAGCTATCCGCCCGACAGACTCAAAAAGAACTCCCGAACAGGTGTCCGGGTTCCTAGATGATGACCAGAAGAAGCTATATGATCTTATATGGAAGCGTATGGTAGCATCACAAATGGAATCTGCCGTTCTTAATCAGGTGGTAATAGATATAAAATTACAGGACGGCTATGCCGTTGCAAGGGCGAACGGTTCAACTATCGCATTTGACGGTTTTTATAAAGTCTACCGTGAGGGGCGTGACGACGATAAAGACGAGGAAGGAAGGATATTACCTTCGATGGAAGTAGGTGAAAAATTAGGCTTAAACGAAGTTACGCCGGAACAGCATTTCACACAGCCGCCGCCAAGATATACCGAAGCATCTTTAGTCAAAAAACTCGAAGAACTCGGCATCGGAAGACCTTCTACCTACGCAAGTATTATATCTGTCTTGCAAGACAGGGAATATGTAAGGATAGATAAAAAAAGATTCTTTGCAGAAGACAGGGGGCGTATAGTAACGGCATTTTTGAAAAGCTTCTTTAGCCGATATGTCGAATATGATTTTACCGCAAAATTAGAAGATGAACTTGACCATATCTCGGCAGGTGAGCTTGAATGGAAAGCTATGCTGCGTGCGTTCTGGACGGATTTTAATTCTAATATTGAAAGCGTAAAGGAATATAAGTTAAGCGATGTAATTCATGAGCTTAATATATTGTTGGGTAGCTGGTTATTCACTAAAGATGAAAAGGGCGAGATAGACAGAGGTTGTCCCAAATGTGACGGCGGTCATCTGAGCCTGAAATTAGGTAAGTTCGGTGCATTCTTGGGCTGTTCTAACTATCCTGAATGTAATTACACACATCAGCTAGGCGGCTCCGAAGAAGAAAAAGCAAGCGGTGCATCGGACGTTTTTGAACCTAAGATGTTGGGGGTTGATAAAGAATCAGGTCTGGACATATTGGTTAAAAAAGGCCCGTACGGTTTATATCTTCAGCTTGGTGAGCCTGAAGATAAAAAAGAAAAACCCAAAAGGGTATCAATTCCTAAAATGTATGCACCGGACGATGTCACTTTAGATATAGCAGAAGGCTTATTGTCTTTGCCAAGGCAGGTAGGTAAACACCCCGATACCGGAAAAGTCATAGCGGCGGGAATCGGTATGTATGGCCCATATGTCAGGCATGACGGTAAATATACATCTTTAAAGGAAGATGACCCTGTTACTATAGGAATAAACAGGGCGGTTACCCTAATCGCCGAGAACCAAAAAGGTGCTAAAAAAACCGAGCCGTTACGTGTTGTCGGAAAACACCCCGATAACGGCAAAGATATAGAGATTTTTGACGGTAAATACGGCCCTTATGTCAAAAATGAAAAAATAAATGCTTCGCTTACTAAAGATATGACTGTTGAAGACGTAACTGTTGAACAGGCGGTGGAACTTCTTGCTAAACAAAAAGATAAGAAGAAGTCAAAAAAAGGCAAAAAATAATCAGCGATTGACAATTTTTATTGTGCATCTTAAAAGGTTAATTATTATTAACATTCCCATTTTTTTTGGGAACTATAAGAAAAGAGTAATTAGATGCACACACAGTTACAATCTAACAAAAGAAAATTTGAAGAAGAAAAGAAAGAAGAATCAGCACAACCCGACCAAAATGGACGGAAAGAATCTCTATTGCAAAAATCCGATTATATAAAAACTAATCTGCCAAAAGAAGGGAAGCATGTTACCATGTTAAAAGAAGCTTCTTCTGTATCGGCTTCTCAAAGGAAAAGCCGTTCCGTTTTAAATGAAGATGACCTGAGTTTAATATATAATTATGTCTTAAATGACGGAAAAGACTCAAACGGAGAAAATATAAAATTGACCCATGCACAGAGGGTTTTCTATAAAGGCTCTGTATCGGACTCATTTGCGTATATGCAGCAAGTTGTCGGTAACCGGACTCTTGATTATGACAATATAGAAAAAACATTACAATTTGCCGAAGATAAAACAAAAGAGTCAAAAGCGGCATATAAAGAAGGCAAAATGGAAATTGCTCTTGCTACACTTGTAGACAGTAATGTTTTGAAAGAATTAGCACTGGGTAAGGCACAGAATAATAGCTTATGCGGTCAGATAACAAACGTTATGGCTATATAAAGATTACCGTTCCAACTTGTCAGACTGTAAAAGACCGCCGAGTTTTTTACCGCCTAATATGTGAACATGAAAATGTGGCACTGCCTGATTTGCGTCTGCCCCATGATTGCTGATAAGGCGGTATCCTGTTTTATCCAGCCCGAGTTCGGCGGCTATTTCCCTTACTTTGGCAAAGAAGCCGGCTACCCTATCAGGGCTTGAATTGGCTACAAAATCGTCAAATGAAACATACTGACCCTTGGGAATAACCAGAACATGTACGGGTGCGGCAGGTGCTATATCTTTAAACGCAAAAACATCATCATCGCTATATACTTTGTCGCAAGGTATCTCGCCCCTGATTATTTTTGCGAAGATATTATCGTTATCATAGCTGTGCATTATTTTTTACCTTTCTTAACTTTTTTTCCTCAATGCCTGATATGTCCTTACGTTTTTCAAGCTCGAACATAACCTTTTCAGGCTTAATACCCATTTCAACCCAAAGAACAAGAAGGTGAAAAAGAAGGTCGGCACTTTCTTCAATAGTTTCTTTTTTGTTATTTGCCGCAGCGTCTATAATGGTTTCAATAGCTTCCTCCCCAACCTTCTGTGCGATCTTCTTGCGTCCTTTTTGGAAAAGCTTTGCACAATATGATTTGTCAGGATTGGCAGTCCTTTTGGCTTTTATGGTATCGAAAAGTTCATCGAGAGTTTTGAATTCTGACATCGTTCTACCTTAACTATACTTTAGTGTTTTTAATCGGTTTAATGAATTTAAGGATAAACCTATTACAATCTTACGGCAATACCTTTTGTTTGCATGTGTTTTTTTACTTCTTCAATGCTATATTCGCCGAAGTGGAATATTGAAGCGGCAAGAAGGGCAGAAGCGTGACCTTCTTTTACTCCGTCCACAAAATCATCAGGCTTGCCCACACCACCCGATGCAATAACCGGAACCGTTACAGCATCAGCTATTGCACGGGTTAGCTTATTATCAAAACCCTGCTTAGTGCCGTCCCTGTCCATTGAGGTAAGTAATATCTCTCCCGCACCTAGGCTAACCATTTTTTTAGCCCAAACGATTGCATCTATACCCGTGGCTTTACGTCCTCCATGTGTGAAAATCTCGTATTTGCCTTCGCCTGTGGATTTTGCATCAATGGCTACCACTATGCATTGCGAGCCGAATTTATCGGCGGCATCTTTTACCAGTTGAGGATTAGTAACGGCAGCAGTATTAATCGCTACTTTATCCGCACCTGCCAAAAGAAGATTTCGCACATCATCAACCGAACGTACACCACCGCCGACCGTCAGCGGCATAAAGCATTGCTCGGCAACACGTGTGATAACGTCATACATGGTATCACGGTTATCACTTGATGCGGTGATATCCAAAAAACACAACTCGTCCGCCCCCTGTTTGTCATAAACTTTCGCCTGCTCTACAGGGTCGCCCGCATCTATCAGGTCAACGAAGTTAACGCCTTTTACTACACGTCCGTCTTTTACGTCTAAGCAGGGAATGATTCTGGTTTTTAGCATTTATTTATTAGTGTTAAGTGTTAGTGTTAAGTGTCATTTTTACGGATTTTATAGGGAGAATAAAATTATAGTGAAATCCACAGTCCTAATAACACTTGTGGATAAATCAATCAGGCGGCTATCTGCAATGCCCTTGCTATATCTATCTTTCCTTCATAAATAGCCCTGCCTACTATCACACCGGCTACGCCTGAACCCTCAATATCTTTTACCGCCTGTATATCTTCGGTACATGACATTCCGCCTGATGCTATTACAGGAATATTAACCGATTCGGCAAGTTGTTTAGTGCCTGAAAGGTCAGGACCGGTCATTAGTCCGTCACGGTTGATATCTGTATAAATTATTGCGGCAACTCCCGCATCTTCAAATTTTCGGGCTAAATCTATCACCGAAATATCGGAAGTTTCCGCCCAGCCCTCTACGGCAACCATGCCGCTTTTGCCGTCAATACCCACAACTATCCGGTCGGGGAATTTTTTACAGGCATCAATGACAAGTTCAGGATTCTTTAGTGCGATAGTGCCTAGTATTACACGAGTAACCCCCGCATCAAGCCAGCTTTGTATAGTGGCTATATCCCTTATACCGCCACCTAGCTGAACCGACATTTTGCCGCCCAGTTCATTTAAAACGGATTTTACCGCATCAATATTCACAGGCTTTCCGTCAAAAGCTCCGTTTAAATCAACTATGTGCAGCCAGTTAAAACCTTGCGAAAGGAATGTAGCCGCCTGATTGGACGGGCTTTCATTGAAAACCGTAACCTTGTCCATCTCGCCTTTTTGCAGACGCACACACTGACCGTCTTTTAAATCTATCGCAGGAAAAATAATCATAAGCTTATGTATCTTGTTAATTTTAAGTGCTTATTACACCAAGGCGATACAAATTTCAAGATATATAGAAAACAGTACCATTATAATTGACAAGTTACATGGATAAAGCCTACACTTGCAATGAGTTGCAATTGTCGAAGTATGGGGGCGTTATGAGGCAAAAGCAGATAAAATCCCAAGTGCAAAAATGGTTATCGGATAGTTTTTATGATTCTATAGCCAATGGTAAATATACAACCTCAAGAATAAGTGAAGAAAAAATCGGTCATTATCATAAACGTCATCTATATACCGATCTGCTTGCAACTATGTATACGAATCAAAAGAAAGTAATAGACCTTGATGAAAAAGGTTTTGCTGTTGATAAGCAAATAGAAACGGGTTTCCGTAATAAGGAGGTTCTAGCAACTATGTATGACAATTTGCAAAATTCCAAACAACTAGATGATATCGGCGTTAGTTATGACATGCAGGCAAAATTAGGGTTGAAGTTAGGGAAGCATTTTCAAAATCTATATAATAAAACCAAAGAAATTGAAGAATTTGTTAGTAAAAACGATATCTCACCAATCTTACTGACCGGATATTTGATGCAAAAGGGAGAGCCGGAATATTTGATTGCAGAGAGTAACCCTGTAAAAACATCCGTTGAAATAGAGAAGATGAATTATTGTAGTGAGTTTTTGCAGGTGATACCAAGCGTTATGTCTGCCATGCTATCCGATGGTATCCCTCAACTAAATCTTCCTGAAGATGTTGGACGGGTCATAGGTGATAAGCTGGTTAAACAATCTACGGGAACTCGCGATTATAGAGCGTTAGTTCGGCTATCCGAGGTCAATAGAGGTGCAATGCAGGTATCAAAATTTAGATAGGTATTTATTAACCCTTGCACTATTTCCTTCTTAACGTATATATTACTAGGTTTGGAGACGAAAAAGAAAGGGGACATAATAAAATGCCGATAATGCCTGATAAATGGATTAGGGAACAAGCGTTAGAAAACGATATGATAACGCCGTTTGAGGAAAAACAGCAACGTCAGGGTGTAATATCATACGGAGTGTCGTCATACGGATATGACGCAAGAGTGTCTAACGAGTTCAAGATATTTACCAATATAGATTCATCAATAGTAGACCCCAAACAGTTCTGCCAAAAAGGGTTTGTGGACAGAACGGAAGATGTATGCATTATACCCCCCAACAGTTTTGCTCTGGCAAGAACTGTGGAATATTTCAAAATACCGAGGGATATGCTGGTTATATGTGTCGGTAAGTCTACCTATGCAAGATGCGGTATAATTGTGAATGTTACCCCCCTTGAGCCGGAGTGGGAAGGGCATGTAACCTTGGAATTTTCAAATACCACGCCTCTTCCTGCAAAAATATATGCGAATGAGGGAGCTTGTCAGTTCCTGTTCTTTAAAGCGGATTCGGTTTGTGAAACCTCTTATGCAGATAAGGCGGGAAAATATATGGGGCAGGTTGGTGTAACATTACCCAGAATTGACGGTAAACAGGAAAATATACTAGACCGGAAGGTATCGGTTAATGGATAAAATAAAGATAAACGGAGGCATACCGCTTAAAGGCGAGGTAAAAATAGGTGGTGCAAAAAATGCCGCACTTCCTTTAATGGCTGCGGCAATGCTTACCGAAGGTCGCCTTAAATTAAATAATCTGCCGCATATTGCGGATATTTCCACTATGGCAAACCTGCTTGTTCAACACGGTGTGGATATGGAACTGGACGCAGTGGAGGGAAGTGCAGGCGGCGGCATTATATCACTTTGTGCCAAAAATATAAAAAGCTTTGAAGCTCCATACGATATCGTAAGGAAAATGCGGGCTTCCGTTCTGGTTTTAGGACCGCTACTTGCAAGGTTCGGTGATGCTAAGGTATCTTTGCCCGGAGGCTGTGCTATAGGAACACGTCCGATTGACCTTCACCTACAGGCGTTTGAAAAAATGGGTGCAAAAATAGAGCTGGAAGAAGGTTATATAAAAGCATCGGTTAAGGGGAAGTTGAGGGGTGCTGAAATACATTTTGAAAAAGTTTCCGTAGGGGCTACTGAAAATGTTATGATGGCGGCATGTCTGGCTGACGGCGAGACTACAATAATTAACGCGGCACAGGAGCCTGAAGTTGTAGACCTTGCTCAATGCCTTGTTAAAATGGGTGCAAAAATAACAGGCATAGGAACAGGCACACTAAAAATAGAAGGCTTGGAAAAATTAAACGGAGCCGAACATTCGGTTATAAGTGACCGTATTGAAGCCGGAAGCTATATGATAGCTGCCGCCATAACAAACGGGGATATAAGGTTGCATGGTGTTGATTTGTCAATCATGGAATCAACAATTGAAAGACTGACGGCAGCAGGTGTTCTGATAGAGGAGCTTTCAGATAATTCGGTTAGAGCGGCGCGTAAACAAGATAAGCTAAAAAGTGTAGATGCTATTACCTTGCCGTATCCGGGATTTCCGACCGATATGCAAGCTCAGTTTATGGCATTGATGTGTCTTGCCGAGGGTAACTCGATTATAAACGAAACCATCTTTGAAAACAGGTTTATGCATGTATCGGAACTAACTCGCATGGGAGCCGATATTTCTATAGAAGGACATAAAGCTTTGGTAAAAGGTGTTACCGAACTAAAAGGTGCGGAACTTATGGCTACCGATCTGCGTGCATCGGTGTCATTAGTGCTGGCAGCACTGGCAGCAAAAGGACAGACCGTAATAAACAGAGTTTACCATATCGACAGGGGATATGAACGCATTGAAGAAAAAATGATGATGCTGGGTGCCGATATAGAGCGGATAAAATAAGATACTGTATATGACCGAATTTACCTACAAAGAACACTGCTAAGTTATGCTATTAGAATATATCGTTGCATAATTATTATCTTTGGAGTAGATTTGATCTGGTCGTTAAATAGTCGGCTTTTTTGCCGTAGTTCCAAAAATTTTTAGGATAATTAATTATGAATAAACAGTTTTACGGAATATTCCTGATTTTAGTTTTTAGTTTTTTTGCAACATCTGCACAAGCGAGTTCTAAAGATACAATAAAGCTGCTTGACCTTTTCGGAGATGTTTTTGACAAGGTTAAGAGGGACTATGTAGAGGAAGTGGACGATAAAGAATTGGTAGAATCTGCTATTAACGGTATGCTTTCATCTCTTGACCCGCATTCAAGCTATCTTAATGAAAACGATTTCGATGAAATGAGAATACAGACCAGAGGTGAGTTCGGCGGTCTGGGTATTGAGGTTACTATGGAAAACGGTCTGGTTAAAGTGGTTTCTCCTATTGATGATACGCCTGCGTATCGTGCAGGATTAGAGGCCGGAGATTATATAAGCCAGATAGACGGCGAGGCGGTTATGGGAACTACGCTTTCCGAAGCGGTTGATAAAATGAGAGGCAAGCCCGGCACGGAGATAGAACTTACCGTGTTGCGTGAAGGTGAAAATGAGCCGCTTACATTCAATATAAAAAGAGATATCATTAAAATAAAATCGGTTCGTGCCAGAAAAGAGGGTGATGATATCGTATATGTAAGGGTCACATCTTTTTCTGAAAGTACGTCAGATAGTTTAAAGCGTGAAGTAAAAAAACTAAAAAGTGAAATAGGTGAGGAAAAGTTCAAGGGTGTGGTGCTTGATCTTAGAAATAATCCGGGCGGATTGCTTGATCAGGCTATAGAAGTATCGGATGCGTTCCTTGGTAAAGGTGAGATTGTATCTACCGGCGGAAGAGTGCCTGACAGCAATAAAAGATTTAATGCGTCACGCGGCGACATCATTGACGGCAAACCGATAGTGGTAATGATAAACGGCGGTTCGGCATCTGCTTCCGAGATTGTTTCGGGTGCGTTGCAAGATCACAAACGTGGCATTGTCATCGGTACGAAGTCCTTCGGTAAAGGTTCGGTTCAAACCGTAATACCTCTATCTGCAAGCAAAGGTGCTATGCGTCTTACGACTTCAAGATACTACACTCCTGCGGGGCGTTCTATTCAGGCTGAGGGGATTGAGCCTGATATAATTGTCGAGCAGGCAAAGCTTGAAGAGATAAAAGCTCGAAAAATGTCTTCTGAGGCAAGTTTAAGAAAGCATTTGAAAAATAATAACGGTAGCGTTAATAACGATAGCAGCAGCGATGCTAATAGTGATGCAAACAAGGCTGTAGAAGGTGAAAAAGAAAGCACCGACTCGGCGTATGAAAAAGATTACCAGTTAGGCAGGGCATTGGATTTACTAAGGGGAATTCATATTTATAACGAGAGTAAGATGTAATTTTTAATTCGTTCCTTATGTTATGAAGTTTTTATCAGGTCTGAAGTTCAAAATGGCGGATTTTAAGTTCAGCCCCTCCACGATAGTGGCAGGGGTTGTAACTTTTTTTATAGTAACCTCATTAGTTGCCGTAATATCCGAACTTTATATAGGTAGAGATAAAAGGGCGGAAAAAGCTCTTGCCTCCGGTGCAAGGCTTGAGTTTAATCTTTCTACTGAGGAGATTACAGGGCTTATCCTCTTAACCGAGGATGGTGCTGAAGCAGAAGATGAGAGTAATGAGACTAAATCTGAAAAGGACGCCGAAGATAAAAAAACGGTTGAAAATAAACTTGCATGGTTAAATGAGGATTTTATAGGTCCTAGAATGCCTCAGGCTTTTGTTGATGTTTTGATGGCAGGCGTGGCTTCAAACATAAAGATTAACAAAGTTAAATTAAGTGAACTTAGTAATAAACCCATAATAGTTGTCATACTCAAAGGTCTGGGGCTAAGTGCCTCTACTACCCAAAGTGCTATGGAACTGCCTAAGTCGGTTACTTTCGGTCTTTCGCCTTATTCTGCCACTATTAATGACTGGGCGGAAAAAGCTAAAAAGCAGGGCAGAGAGGTTGTGCTGCATATACCGATGGAAACTAAAGACTATCGTTTGAACGATCCGGGACCATACGCACTTTTAACGCAGTCATCAAAAGAAGATAATATCACACGTCTTAATATGTTGTTGGGACTGGTAAAGGGGTATGAAGCTGTGTACTCGGAAAAGGAGGAGGTATTTACCCATACGCTTTCAAGTTCAAAACCGGTATTGCAGGCTTTAAAAAACAAAAGGAAGTTCCTTATATTTGGAGGTGGCTATGCCGATTTTTCACTGATACAGCTTGCCAATGAGCTTGAGTACCCTCTGCTTGTAAATGATTTTATACTAGATGACGATATATCTCAGGACAGTATAAACGCTAAATTCAAAGAAGTTGAAGAAACCGCACTAGAAAAGGGGTATGTTGTGGTTATGGCACATCCGTACCCTATAACAATAAGAATGCTGGAAAGGTGGCTGCCTGAAGCTGAAGAAAGAGGGTTTTTCATTGCTCCGGTTTCATTATTACTTGGAAAACAAATTGTAAAAGAATAAAAGAGGAAAAAATTGGTTAACGTAAATAGTTTGCCATACCGTTATGGCGTTGGAATGATGTTGGTAAACAAAGATTCACAGGTTTTTGTCGGTAAGAGGATAGATACTTCAAGTGAGGCATGGCAGATGCCTCAAGGTGGTGTCGATAAGGGTGAAGATGAAAAAACGGCAGCCTTCAGAGAATTGCAAGAAGAAGTGGGAACCGATAAAGCTACTCTTATAGCACAAAGTGCCGATTACTATTATTACGACCTGCCGGAAGATTTGATACCCGATGTTTGGGGGGGTAAATTCCGTGGACAAAAACAAAGATGGTTCGTGTTTCTGTTCGAAGGTGATAGCGATGATATAAATATCGCTACCGACCACCCTGAATTTTGTGAGTGGAAATGGATAAACGCAAATGACCTGCCTGATGTTATAGTGCCGTTCAAAAGAAAAATATATTCCGACATACTGAGTGAGTTTTCAAACCTTATAGAAAAGATAAATGAATCGGACATCTAAATATACAAAAAAATATGCCGGTGTTAATAGCTTGTCAGCAAGTTTAAATACCGTTACAACTCCTTTTTTCAAAAAACGCGGCTTTGCCGAAAATAAAATTATTACCGACTGGAACTATATTGTAGGCAAAGAGTTGGGAAATAGCAGCACTCCCAAACGAATAACATTTAACAGAGATAAAAAAACCGACGGCACATTGACGGTTGAAGTATATGATAGCGGTATTGCTATGGAAATGACATATATGGAGCTGGTGCTTATCGAGAAGATATCGGTTTATTTCGGTTATAGAGCGATTGCCCGCCTCAAGATTATGCAAAGACCCGGCGGACAGCCTCATCTTGATGAGGAGAGAAAAATCCCCGTAAGGAATATATCGGACGATAAGAAAAAAGCACTGGATAATTATCTGGAAGATATTGATGATGCGGAGCTAAAAGAAGCATTGAAAAGCCTCGGTGTGGGGGTTATGTCGGATTATAGTAAATTATAAATTCATATCCTATAAGAGAAACGTCATTACCCGAGTTTCCGTAGGAAACTATAGGGTAATCTCATGAGATCGCCCTATAGTTTCCTACGGAAACTCGGGCGATGACGTAAATGAATTTAGAATTTACTATAGTAGTAAAATAACATAAAAATTTTACGGATATTTGCAAAATAAAGGATTTAAGTATATATAGTACGAAAAAAACTTTAAACGGAAAATAAATGACAAAAGATAAAAGACCAAAGCCGGTAGTTTTATGTATATTGGACGGCTGGGGAGAAGGAGAGGCGACTAGCGATAATGCTATAACAAGTGCTAATACGCCTTTTTGGGATAAGCTGGTGGCATCATGCCCCAAGTCATTGCTGAACACTTCGGGTTTAAGCGTAGGGCTGCCGGAAGGTCAGATGGGTAATTCGGAAGTAGGACATATGAATATAGGCGGCGGTCGCATAGTTATGCAAAATCTGCCTAGGATTGACAAGGCATTTTCAGGCGGTGAACTTGAAAATAATGAGCTGCTAAATAAATTCGTTGAGTCGGTTAAGGAGCAATCGGGAGCTGTGCATATTATGGGGCTGATGTCCCCCGGCGGTGTGCATTCTCACCAGATGCATATGGCAGGGCTTGCTAAAATAATTGCTAAAAAAGGCGTATCTGTAAAGATACATGCATTTTTGGACGGACGGGACGTACCGCCTGCCAGTGCTATAGAATATCTGGAAAATTTCAATAAAGAGATAGCGGGGTTTGATGCTCAGGTGGTATCGGTGTGCGGGCGTTATTACGCTATGGACAGGGATAACCGCTGGGACAGGGTAACGCTTGCCTATGATGCTATGACACAGGCAAAGGCAACAAAAGCCGCCTCTTTGGAAGATGCTATTGAAGAAAATTATAAGAAAGACGTTTATGATGAGTTCATAAAACCGATTGTGCTTGATGAATATGAAGGAATGAACGACGGTGACGGGCTATTTATGGCAAATTTCCGCTCGGATAGGGCAAGGCAGATTCTTAATGCTTTTGTAACGCCTGATTTTGATGGCTTCGAAAGGAGTAAGGTAATAAATTTTGCAGGTAGGATAGGCATGGTTGAGTATTCGTCCGAGCTTACAAAATATGTCGATATATTATTCAAGCCTGTTGAGCTGAAAAATAATCTTGGGCAGGTAATTGCCGATAATAATATGACCCAGCTAAGGATTGCCGAAACGGAAAAATATGCGCATGTGACATTCTTTTTCAATAGCGGCAATGAACAAGAATATAAAGGCGAGGAAAGGATAATGGTTCCCTCCCCTAACGTTAGAACATATGACATGAAACCTGAAATGTCCGCCGTTGAGGTTACCGACAAGCTGGTTGATGCGGTAAATTCCGGTAAGTTCGACCTTATAGTAGTAAATTACGCAAATACCGATATGGTAGGGCATACGGGAAGCTATGATGCCGCAGTTAAAGCCGTGGAAACTATAGATAGCTGTCTGGAAAGGTTGGCAAATGCGGTTGAGAACTCAGGAGGCTCAATATTTATTACCGCCGATCACGGTAATTCGGAGCAGATGAAAGATGATAAAACGGGGCAACCGCATACATCGCACACAACTAATCCGGTGCCGTTAATAATGGCAGGATATGGTGCGGATAAATATAAATTACAAAACGGCAGGTTATGTGATATCGCTCCTACCATATTAAATATTATGGGAATCGGGCAACCGGAGGATATGACGGGGGAAGTGCTTTTTAAGTGAAAAAGGAAGATGATAAAATGAAAGATAAGGTTGATACGGCTTCTGATGTAGATATTAATACAAAGGAGGCAAAAGGCAAAAAAAAGGAAACTAAAGGCGAGACGGTACGCTCGCTTGCTATTGCCATAATACTTGCCGTTATATTCAGGAGCTTTGCTTTTGAGCCTTTTTATATTCCGTCAAGTTCGATGAAATCTACTTTGCTTATCGGTGATTATGTGTTCGTATCAAAATATACTTATGGTTATAGCCGTTATTCGTTCCCGTTCGGATTTGGTATATTTGAAGGTCGTATCGGAGGCGATAAACCGCAAAGGGGCGATGTTGCAGTGTTCAAACTTCCGACTAACCCGAGCATTAACTATATTAAACGGCTTGTAGGTATGCCCGGTGATAAGATACAGGTGATAAACGGAGAGCTTTATATAAATCAAGAGAAGGTGCCGAGAAAAAAGATAGAAAACTTTTTGGATAAGGACGAAAGGGGCAATGTTACGTCCATACCGCAATATATCGAAACCTTACCCGGCGGCGTATCATACCGAGTGCTTGACCAAAGGCGCAACGGAGATTTGGATAATACCGAGGTCTATGAAGTGCCGGAAGGGCATTATTTTATGATGGGTGATAACAGGGATAATTCTGCCGATAGCAGGGTTTTGCTTAGTGTGGGGTACGTGCCGGAAGAAAATCTTGTAGGCCCTGCCAACCGTATATTCTTCTCATCGGAGGACTCACTTCTTAAAATATGGACATGGCCTAGCAGCCTGAGGTTTAGCAGGTTCTTTTCAAGCATAAAATATGACGGTGAGAAATAGTGGATAAGATTGAAAAAGCTCTATCATATAGTTTTAAAGATCATTCTTTGCTTGAAGAGGCACTTACACATCCTAGCATCTCAAAACAAAGATGTGATAAAATATCCTTTTTTAATTATGAGCGTTTCGAGTTTTTGGGCGATGCCGTACTAGGTCTGGTCATAGCCGAGTTGCTGATAAATAAATATCCTGAGGAAAAAGAAGGCTCTCTGGCTAAAAGGCTGGCAGGTCTGGTACGTGGCGAGGCTCTTGTTTCCGTTGCCAGAAAGCTGAATATAGGTGAGTTTATAAAGATGACTCAGGGTGAAGAGGTTATGGGAGGCAGGGATAACTCAAGCAACATTGAAAATACGTTGGAGGCTATCATCGGAGCTATATATATAGATTCAGGCTTGGAAAGTGCAAGGGATTTTATCAGTAGGCACTGGATAGAACTGGTAGATAATATGAAAGAGCCGCCTAAAGACCCTAAAACGGAATTGCAGGAATGGTCGCAAGGCAGGGGTTTGCCGATTCCCGAATATAAGGTTATAAAACAAACAGGCCCTTCACATGACCCTTTCTTTGAAATAAGCGTCAAGGTGGAGGGAGTGGAAGAAGTTACGGCAGACGGAAACTCCAAGAAAAAAGCTGAAAAAAATGCCGCAAAAAAATTGTTAAAAATAATAAAAGAAGAAGATAGTGGAAAATAATCAAAAATGCGGTTTTATCGCCCTTATGGGTGCTCCGAATGTGGGCAAGTCCACTTTAGTTAATAATCTGGTAGGAAGCAAAATATCTATTGTTACCCCTAAAGTACAGACTACAAGAGCAAGTATAAAGGGTATATATACACAAGGTGATACGCAACTCATATTCATTGACACGCCGGGGCTTTTCAACGCAAAGGAAAAGCTGGAAAAAGCTATCGTAAAAGAAGCATGGAGCGGGGTGGAGGCGGCTGACTATCTGGCATTGTTGATAGATGCGAAGAAAGGCATATGTAAAGACACCGCTCAGGTAATAAAATCGCTAAAAGAACAGGGCAAAAAAGCAGCTCTTATAATAAATAAGATAGACCTTATCCAAAGGGAAAAGTTGTTTGAGCTGGCAACAAAACTAAACGATGAAGGCGTGTTCACCGAGACTTTCATGGTATCGGCATTAAAAGGGGACGGCACTAAAAAACTTATAGAATATTTCGGCTCGATTGCTAAGAATAGCCCGTGGATGTTCCCTGAAGACCAGATAATGGACGCTCCGATAAAATTCTATGCGGCTGAAGTTACTCGTGAAAAGATATTCATGAAATTGCAGCAAGAAATACCCTATTCCGTAGCGGTGGAAACCGAAAAATGGGAAGAAACAAAAAAAGCCGTCAATATCCATCAGGTGATATATGTACGTAAACAGGGGCAAAAAGCTATCATACTGGGCAAAGGCGGCACAATGATTAAGCAGATAGGAGCCTCCTCCAGACGTGAGTTAGAAGAGGCTTTAGAGTCAAAAGTAAATCTATTCTTGTTTGTTAAAGTCCGTGAAAACTGGGTGGATAACCCGAGCATCTATAAGGAAATAGGATTGGATTTATAGTTTACGTGTGGAGATTATCCGGAATATAAGCCCTCTCCCTTTGGGAGAGGGCTTATAAGCGTTTGTGTATATATTTCCAAACAATTAACAGTACGTTTTATTAATCTATTTCGAAGCCGATAATGCCTTCGGTGATAACGCCGTCGAAATTACTGTCGTTTATTAGGGTATCCATAAAATTAGCTCCGGTAAGGTTTGCACCTGAAAAATCAGATTTCTCAATTTGAGCTGATTTTAAATTTGCGTCCTGTAGATTAATACCTTTTAAAACTGCCCCTTTTATACTTGAGCCTTTCAAGTTTGAATCTTGGAAATTTGCATCGGATAGATCGGTTTTATCTAATATCGCATTCTTAAAATCGGCATCTTGTGCATTTGCATTACGCATGATAGCGCCGTCAAGATCAGCTCCGTAAAAGCTTGCACTATCCGGATTAGCCCCGCTTAATTTAGTATCCCAAAGCTGTGCTGACGTAAAAATCGACTTAGTTGCATTAACATTTTCAAGATTAGCTTCCCAAAGGTTAGCGTCGGTAAGATTTGCTTCGATTATAGACGCACCTGTAAGGTTGGCATTTTGCAGGTCGGAATGCTGCATATTTGCCTGATTGAAAATAGCACCCTCCGCATTGGCTTTATCCATTCTTGTTCTGTACATGAATGCACCCTCAAGGTTGGCATTTTGCAGGTTGCTATTGCCAAGGTCGGCATAGTCAAAATCGGCACTTAACAAGTTAGTATCTTTAAATATAGCGTATTGTGCGGTTGTGTAGCTCAAATCCGCACCTTCTAACCTGCTGCCGGTAAAGTCTGCTTTGTATAAATCGGCACTTTCAAGATTTGCATATGAAAAATCAATGTTGTTTGCAACCGATTCTTTTAAGTTAGCATTCTTTAAATTTGCATATGAAAGGTTGGAGTCTTTTAATTGTACTCCCTCAAAATCGGCTTTTGCAAGGTTGGTGTATGAAAAGTCAGTGTTATTTATCGTTGCCTCTTTCAAAGAGGTGCGGCTCATATTTGCGTATTTGAAATTAGCACCTGAAAGGTCGGCATTTTCCAGATTGGCATTACGTAAATTAGCATAAGACAGGTCGGCATTAGTCAATATCACGTTGCTTAAATTCATGCCCTCAAAATTCATCTTACTGAAATTAGTGCCGAATTTCTTTGTGATATCAATGTTTTCGTTGTTAGCACGCTTGTCATCAATGTAGCCGATAACCTTTTCTTTTATCGGTTTTTCAGGTTCAATCTGCTTGTTATTCAAACCAAGCCTGTACGAACCTATTGCAACAAAGCCGATAATAACGGCTGATAAAACTAATTTTATTATAGTGTTCATCTTCAATACTAATTATTTAGAATTTGTTTCTCAATGTGTAAAAGTATCTAAACTATTACAATGATATGGAATAATTATCAAGAATTATTTTATTTGTTACGATTTTTGTGTATCGGATTCGTTAACAGATTCAGGCTCTTGTTGTGGCTGCTCTGATTCGGTTTCGGGTGTTTCAGGAGTTTCCGGCACTTCTTCAGTAGATGGTTGAGTTTCAGATAAGACGGCATTTTCAGTGTTTTCTGCTGCGTCATCTGCCGTAAGTTCTTCTAAGTCCTCGGCAAATAATATATCAGGCATTCTGCTATGTGTATTTATTATTTTATGCGGTGATTTTATTTTTCCGTCACGAATAGCGTGGGTTATCGACTCGAAAATAACATTCTCAAAATTTTTAGGATCGGAATAAACCATATAGGAGTTATCTATAGCCTTTGCTCGCTTTAGCTTTTTATAAGACAATTCTTCAAAGCCGTATTTTTCAAAGAGATTCTCTTCACAACTTTCGTTGTTATCAGAATTAATCCCTGATAATCGGTCACTTTCTTCAAAAAACATGTAAATTCTCTAGTTAACCATATAAATACAACATATGTAATTATATTATAACAAAAATGTTAACCAAAGGTTAATTTGTCATGTTTTTGATGGTGTTTTGTTCAGGCGAGTTTGGCATTCAACGGACATTCTACTGGTAGGAACGCCAACGCAGACAGCCTAAAATATAAGATATCTCATCATTATCGGATAATAGCGGCAAGAAGCACCTGCGATACTTTATTGTTACACCATATTGGTTTTCAAATGAAGAATCGTTAGAAACAGGAGATTTTGATGCCAGAACTTCTTTTACGATATAAGGTATGTTACTGTTTTTCGGACATAGTAAGTTATTGTAAATATCCTTTATTATAATGCTGTTTCCGTCTTTTATGGCTTGAACGTCATCTCCCATAAAATCATATTCGTTTGACGTGGTTTTTAGCATAAAACAACTATTCCACAAGTCCTGAATATCATTAGGGTTTATCATTGATTTATGAGGGATACGCTCATATTTTCGGTATAAACTTTCCCAATATCTTAAAAGGCTTTTATTAATTCGTTTTTCAGCGGCTTTCATTTTTTTAGTAATTTTAATTACGTTATGTAACTAAAGTAAATTTGAATTAAATTCACTTTACTTCTTAAAAGTTTCCTAACTTTTTTAAATGTGGATTCCACTATAATTTGTTTTACTAAACAAATTCGTGGAATGACAAATATAAGTAAATTAAATTCAAATTTACTATACTTGCGTGGTTTTTATGCAACTACAATTGCGACTAATATAAGTAATAATCATTATCTAAAACTTATATATAATTAATATGCTCGGATTAAAAGCCTAAAATGCAATTATTTAAAATTACGGTCATGTTCAAGGCTAGGTAGTTGCTTTCTTACATCACTTACAACTTTAAGATCAATTTCAGACATGATGATAGTTTCCGACTCTCCGGCATCACTTAATATTCTGCCCCAAGGGTCGATTATCAATGAATGACCGAATGTCTTGCGGTTGGCGGGGTGTTCTCCGGTTTGTGCGGGAGCTACTATAAAACATGCATTTTCAATAGCTCTTGCCCTTAATAAAGTGTGCCAGTGTGCTTGTCCGGTTACTCTTGTAAAAGCCGATGGAACGGTTATAACCTTAGCACCTGATTTTGCCAGACTCCTGAAAAGATGCGGAAATCTAAGGTCGTAACAAACCGTCATGCCTATATCGCACCACTTTGTGTTGCAGATTACGGCTTTTTTGCCTGCCTCATAACGTTTTGATTCGGTGTGTGACTCGCCTTCTGTAACCGCCGCGTCATATAGGTGTATCTTGTCATATGCGGCAGCTATATCGCCTTTTGCATTTATCATTATACTGCGGTTGGCAAGTTTTTCGGAGTTTTTTAGCTTTACTGAAACGGAACCTATCAGAATCCATATTTTCTCCAGATTAGCCAGCTCCTGCATTTTTAAAACGGCAGGATGTTCTTCTTGAAAGTATGAATTTTCATATAATTCTTTGGCACTTTGCCCCATAAAGAAAACGTTTTCCGGCGTTGTAACTAAGTCGGCACCATCTGACTTCGCCTGTGTGATTAACAAGGCGGTGCGGGATATGTTGTAATCCATGTTATTTTGACTGTTGGTCTGGAGGCATGCAATGTTAAATTTCATAATTATTATAAGTTATGTTCTTATTGTCCTCCCGTTGCCGTATCTCTTCGGTCGGTATTGAAACGCCCGACATTGCCCAGTATCTGACCCAGTACACCCTGTTCATGACCCTCTGTCGCAGTCTCTTCCTCGGATATCTTTATATCACGTGCGTCAGCCTCGTCATACTGTTCTATCTTTGCTATGGTTTCGTTGTCATCAAATTCTATGGCAACTACTTTTTGTGATTTTAATTTAGGTTTTAAAAACGCTACAGATTCTTTTTCCGATGAAATATAATACCATGTTTCCTTGCCGTATGTAGATACGGCAGAAGGTGAGCCAAGCTCCCTTTTCACTATGGCTTTACGGGTCTTGCCTACGACAAGATTGTTTATTTTGTCTATTTCGGGACTGTAGCCGACATTTTTTACGGTTTTTATACATCCGCCCAAACAGGCTGAGATTACCAGAAATAGCGTGATTTGAAGGGTTTTTTCTATTTTTTTCATGTTTATTTATAATATATTGTTAATTTAACTGGATTTTATTGTTAAATTGTATTATATACGTCCGCTCACCTTTATGGTAAACGAAAATTATTAAAGACGCAAAAGATAAATAGGGAAATTTAATCATGGCAGTTCCTAAGAAGAAAACCAGTAAATCCAAGCGTAACATGCGCAGGTCACATCATAAACTAAAAACAGTTAACGTTGTTGTTGATCCGGTAACCGGAGAGTATAAGCTACCTCATCAGATGTCTTTGGCTGACGGTACGTATAAGGGACGTCAGATTGTGCAGCAGACAGGCAGCGATTTTATTGATGAAACCGAGGCTGAAACACTATAGTGTTTTTTATGCCGTTTGAGTCCGATGCCAAATTAGTGGTGATAAACTTCGCACTTTAGATATTCAATTGCATTTTTATATGAAAATGAAATTAATTGACTGTGTGATTTTGTCGATTATTTTGATTCGGTTGCAAATTTTTCACTTTTTTAGTGTAAATAAAAAGCAAAATAATTATAGTCTATGTAAAGACGTTTAAATTTACAGGAAAGTGAATGACAGGGGTCGGTGAAATTGTTATAGCACTTGATGCAATGGGAGGGGACAACGCTCCCGATGCAGTTTTACAAGGGGCTGAAATAGTTCTCGGTAAATACGATAATGTCAGTTTCCTGATATTCGGTGACGAAGAAAAAGTAGAGCCGATATTACAAAAACTACCTAAATTAAAACAAAAAAGCGAACTTCATCACACATCTGTTTTTATAGATAATTATGAAAAGCCTTCAGTTGCCTTGAGAAAAGGTAAAGGCTCCAGCATGCGTCTTGCCATAGATTCGGTTAAGGACGGTAGGGCGGCAGCCTCGCTTTCCGGAGGTAATACGGGTGCGTTAATGGCGATGTCCAAGCTTATATTAAGACCTCTGCCCGGTATAGATCGTCCGGCTATAGCATCTGTTTTCCCGACACATAAAGGACGCTGTGTCCTACTTGACCTTGGGGCTAATGTTGATTGTAACTCCGATAATCTGGTTCAGTTCGCTATTATGGGCGATGCTTTCGCCAAGGTTTTATTAGGGCTTGCATCTCCGAAAGTGGCACTTTTAAATGTAGGTGAAGAAGAAACAAAAGGCTCTGAAGTGGTGAAAGCCGCAGCGGACGACCTAAGAGAAGGCGATTACCCGATAAATTTCACAGGTTATGTAGAAGGTGACGGTATCGTAGAAGGCGTTGCCGATGTTGTGGTAACCGACGGATTTACAGGCAATGTAGCCCTGAAAGTTGCCGAGGGTACGGGGCGGATATGCCTAAAATATATAAAAGAAGGATTCAGCGGTTCACCGCTTGCTATGCTTGGAGGGCTGCTTGCCAAGAGGTCTTTTAAAAAAGCCCTTAATAAAATGGATCCGAGAATGCATAACGGTGCTATGTTCTTGGGGCTAAACGGAATATCGGTAAAAAGCCATGGCGGAACGGACGGTGTGGGCTTCGCAAATGCCATATCGGTAGCAATTGAACTTGCAAGTAATGATATTAATAAGAAAATAAGTGATGAACTGGCTTTTTATGAAGGTCTGTTTGCCACCTAAACATAAGTTCCGGAAAGGTGAAAAGTATTTTATGGTTAATTCTGTTGTTATCGGTACCGGCTCGTATTTGCCGGAAAAAATCCTGACAAACGATGACCTTGCAAAAATCGTCGATACTAATGACGAGTGGATATCTACCAGAACGGGAATCAAACAACGACATATAGCCGCAGATAATGAAACCACTTCAGATATGGCGATACTTGCTGCAAAGCAGGCTATGGATAAAGCCGCCGTTGCTCCTGATGATATAGACCTTATAATAGTTGCGACCACAACTCCCGATAGCACTTTTCCGTCTACTGCGGTCAGGGTTCAGTCGGGGCTTGGTATAAAAGGCGGTGCTGCTTTTGATGTTCAGGCAGTTTGTACGGGGTTTGTCTACGCGATGACGATTGCCGATAGCTTCATAAAAACAGGACAGGCAAAGAATGTGCTGGTAATAGGTGCAGATAAAATGTCATGCATACTGGACTGGGAAGACAGAAGCACCTGTATATTATTCGGAGATGGTGCGGGGGCGGTGATTCTGACGGCTTCCGAGCAGGAAGGGCGTGGGGTTATTTACTCGAAATTATATTCCGACGGGGATTATGCGGATATACTCAATACTACCGGCGGTGCATCGTCAACCGGAACTGTAGGTAAAGTGCATATGCTGGGACAAGAAGTGTTCAAACATGCAGTAGCTAAAATGACATCTTCGGTAAAAGAAGGGTTGAAAGCCAGCGGAAGAACCGTTGGGGATATAAATGCGTTTATTCCGCATCAGGCAAATGCCAGAATATTGGACATGGTGTCTAAAAAACTAAGAATATCAGATGATAAGGTTATATCAACGGTTGCACAACACGCCAATACCTCCGCTGCGTCCATACCGCTTGCTATAGCTGAAGCAGACAGGAGAGGTTGTTTTACCATGGGCGATTTGGTCGTTCTCACCGCTATCGGCGGCGGTCTTACTTGGGGGACTTGCTTTTTAAAGTGGTGAGATGTTTGTATAAAACTTTGGAGTTTTTATGCGTTTGTTTGTATTATTTTTTATTGTCGCTTGTTTTTTTTATATAGAAACTTCTTTAGCTTCTCCCGATTCAGGTGAAATTTTTGACAACGAGATCGAGCCTATAAATGATGTTTTTGTTGAGCCTTTTGGCTGCCCTGCCGGCTCCTCTAAAGAAGATTGCGGAATAAGATATAAGGTGAGAAATGTAAATATTTCCGGTGAGGGAAATGTTGTATATCTTGAGTCCGGTGGGCTTTTTCATGTTACAATGGAAATTTTGCATGATTGTGATTTTTGTGGAAATGCCATAAACCAAATAATTGTAGGGCTTTCATCGGATGAAAAAGCACAGATATCCGTATGGAACGGTAAAAAAAGGAGTGGTGGGGTGATGAAGATTGTAAATCCCAAAACTCCCGTGGCAAGCTTTGCAGAGGATAATAATATTGAGGCTGAGTGGGTTAAGGTGTATTTTGTAATTGATGTTCCAAATAAAAAAGGCGTTTATTACCTAAGAACTCGTTATTCTCAGGCTTATACGGGAAATGTTTTGACCCATGAAAACTCACATGCCGAACAGGAGGTGGCAATTGAACCTTTGGGATGGTGGAAGGTTGATAGATTAAACGGACCGTCATCTAAATCTAATATAGGTGCTTTTATAGTTCGGTAGCCACATTATCACTAAAAGTTAAAAAAATACATTTTCTTATAACTAATGGTTGCGTCTTCTTTCGTGCTATATATACTGTTATCAAGTTTTTTGTTATTCGCTCTCAAAAATCTTGACGTAAGTTATTCAAAAAGCTACCTTCCACGGGAAGTTAGTTATTAATTTTTACACAAAATGTGAAAGGATAAAAAATGTCAATACAAACAGTTAACGAAGAAACAGTAACAAGAGCTTATTTGACCGAATCCGTGTATAGGAAGCTTGGCTTTTCAAGGGCGGAATGTTCGGATCTGGTCGATGCGGTTTTAGATGAAATAAACAACTCGCTTGTTGAAAACGGAGAAGTAAAAATTTCGTCTTTCGGTACTTTTAAGGTTAAATCTAAAAAAGCCCGTGTGGGAAGAAACCCTAAAACGAAAGAAGAAGTGCCTATTTCAGCGAGAAAAGTTGTAAGTTTCTATGTGTCCAATATACTTAAAAAACGTATAAACGGACAGGCCGGATAGCAATTTTGCAACAAAGGTTTGAAATTTGAAAAAGGTATTTTTTAGATGGTGTCTAACGGTAAGTCGGATAATGCATTACGTACAATAGGTGAAGTAGCGGAAACTCTTGATGTGGCTACGCATGTTCTTAGGTTCTGGGAAAGTAAGTTTCATCAGATAAAGCCTCAAAAAAGGCGTGGAAGGCGTTATTATAGACCTGAGGACGTTAATATAATCATCAAGATTAAAGAACTGTTGTACGAAAAAGGCTATACTATTAGAGGCGTACAAAAATATCTTCTCGAAGAAGCTAAAAATAAAGTTGCCGATAAAGCAGAGTCGGAAGATAGCGTAAGCTCACCTGCAACGGCTTCCACGGCAGTTTCTTCAGCACCTTTAAATCCTGCTTTGTTCGGCAAGCCTTCGGCAGTATCCGTGCCGCAAGGGGATTTTACGTCCTTTAAAACGGATATTTTCGGTAATATAGTTCCTGCCAATGCTGTTCCTGTTGCAGGTGTGGGGAACCAGAAAGTGGTACAACCTAACCCACAGACGGTTGCCGTAGATGATAAATACAGTTCTGAAGATGTCCAAAAGCTAGAAGATATCTATAGCGGATTGCTGGAAGCCAGAAAAAGGCTAAAAGACGTAGCTTGATTTTCTCCGACCTGTCCTTTAGTGCAATAGCTTTTTTGTTTCCTTGTAAGCATTAACGGTGTGTTTGGGGAATATATTATTGAAACGGTCTTGTGCATCAATGCCCATGCACGTGTTAAAAAGTGCTAGACCTATCAATAGGTTTGCCTCTATTTGAGCATGTTCTAATTTTGCTATCGCAACACCAAGATTCTGCTGCTCCTTTTCACCGTTAATATAGCAAAGGATATGTAGGGGCTTGTTAGACTTTTTATATTGCGATAAAGCTATTTTCAAAGATTCAGGGTCGGAAGCCGAGTAAGATATGGTTGATTTGCCGAGAGTATCGGTGCTTTCAAGGGCATCGGTTCTGTCCCATTGCGGAAGAAGCTCTATTATCTGTTGCAACAGCCTGTTATTACGCTCTATCGCCGCAGCATGAAGTATTGAACGGTTAAAATCGTATATCCCTCTGGTAATATTATAAAAAATAAGATCTTGTGGCGAAATCAGGATTTTATTATATTCCGTTTCAATTTCAAAGTTGTTATAATTCATTGTAAAATAGATGTTAATTAATTTTTTCGTTAATATTAAGTATTATATTCTTAAAATATTAATTTTTTATTACTCTGTTTTGAGTTAATTTTTTAGTAACTTTGAATTTAATTTACGTATATTGTGGGATTGTTCAATAAATATAGTTTTTGTAAAAATTGTACTGAAGTCTTTAATTCTTTGTCATGCTGAATTTATTTCAGCATCTCTAACGTGACAAAGAAGATACTGAAACAAGTTCAGTATGACAAAAACTATATTTATTGAACGCTTCCTGACAAGAGGCGTAAATTAAATTCAAAGTTAATAAAAAAAGTGAATCAGTTCTTTACCGTCATAGCTAAAGTCAGGACAAATACATTTGACGCACCTGCGCGCAGTAGGGTTTTTGTGCAGGCATCTATTGTCGAGCCTGTGGTTATAACGTCATCAATAAGTAAAATGTTTTTGCCGTCAATTTCGCTTACGAATTTTTTATTTACCTTAAAAGCGTGTTTTACGTTTTTTATACGGGTCTTGAATGTTAAGCCTGCCTGCGGTCGGGTATGTTTATGGCGGATTATAAGTTCGTTATTCACCTGTTTTTCAGCTAGCTTACCCAAGCTGTTGCATAAAAGTGCCGACTGGTTATAACGCCTGCCGAGCAGCCTTATCTTATGCAGGGGAACGGACGTTATTATATCGGATTTTTCAATCAGTTCATTACCCGTTCTAAGTAGCCATGCGGCAAAATACTTGCAGTTATGTGTTTTATCATAATATTTGAAATCGGTAATTATCCTTGAGCTTTTATCATTATAGCAAAATACCGACCTTGCATTTGTAAATAAAGGCGGCGAAGCTATGCAGCTACCGCATATAGAGCCGTTTTGTGCCGCCAGTTCAAACGGAGTGCCGCAAATATTGCATTGCGGCGTGGTTATAAACTCAATTGCTTCCCAGCATGTTGAGCATAAACTTCCCTGTGATTCAATATTCCGGCGGCATGAAAAACATTGCGGCGGGAACAGTATATCAGTAGTGCGGTTTATTAATGCTTTTATTTTTCTGTTAGAAGTGTATATCATTTGTTTGTAAAATATAACTGTTGATAAAAATTACTTAATGGACAATATACCGATTATTTTTGATAGGGATAAAGTTAAAAAATTCCGTAACCGTGCTGCAAAGAATATCAGTGAACATGATTTCCTGATAAACGAAGTTTCAAACCGTATATTACAAAGCCTTGATGCAATAAGGGGAGGTTATGAAAATGTTCTTTATATCGGATATCCATGTAAAATTATCACGGAGCATTTTGAAAAGCAAAAAGATACGAAATTATTTGTTATTCAGGATATAGCTTTGAATATGGCGGCTAAATACGGCGGTATAAAGGTCGTTGCCGATGAAGAAAAAATACCTTATGCGGATAAGTCTTTCGATCTGGTAATAGCAAATCTTGTAATGCATAATGTTAACGACCTGCCCGGTACCTTAGTGCAGCTTAGGAGGGTGCTTAAAAATGACGGTGTCTTTTTTGCGACAATTTTCGGGGTTGATACGTTAAAAGAACTAAGAAATGTGCTTTTAGAGCTGGAAAGTGAAATAACAGGCGGTAGTTCTCCAAGGATATTCCCTTTTACTGATGTAAAAACAATGGGTTCGCTAATGCACAGGGCAGGATTTTCAGAGCCTGTTGCCGACTTTGACAATATAAGGGTGGAATATGATAATGCCTTTGAACTTATGTACGATATTAGGGGAATGGGAGAGTCTAACTCTTTGATAAAGAGCGGTAAAACGTTAAACAAGAGGGTGCTGCAATATCTAAATGAGAGATACGGCGAGAAATTCCCCGATAGCGGGCAGGGTATAGTTGCAACCTTTAATATAATAAATATCACTGGACTTGCAGCTTTTGGTGTTTAAAATGAACAAGGTCGGTTATCAAATTGCAAATATGAAATGAATCCGACATAAATTTATCTTAATATATTTTATTAGAGGATGCTCTGTGGTAGGTCGTTTTATTGATGACTTGGAGTTTTTAAAGGATTCTAAAGATTTTGCCTTAAGGGACGAAACGGAATCTCACTGGTATATCGGACTGGCATTTGCCGTTTCATTTATGCTGATTATATCGTCGTTCGTTTTTGCGGGTTTCAATAATATTTACGTAATAATAGCCTTTGTGCTGGTTGCTATGTCGGGTCTTATGTATTTAGTTCTGGTATATATACGAGATAAGCAACGTATAGTGTCTGTTTCCGAATTACAGAATGCTATCTTCTCCGGTGCCGCACAGATGGTTACCGAATTATGTATAATATTGCGTCAGGACGGTAAGGTAGTGTACATCAGTCCCGAATACAGAAAGAAAATAGTGAAAGATAATAATCTGAAAAACGTTAATATAGATACGTTCTTCAAGCAAGGGGCTATAACTAAATCCGACAAAGAAAAATTGGAGAAAAGTTTAAGTGAAGGGAAGTCTACTCGGATAACTTTCTATATCTCAACCGTTGAAAATGAGCGAAATGAAGTAGCGTTTTCCCTGCACCCTATCGGAATCCATAAAAAGAACGATGATATTAAAGGCTTGCGTCTTGCATCACAGCCTATTGCCAGACCTTCGGGCTATTTTCTCCTTGAAGCCCCCAAAGAAGATAAAGAACTGATAGAGGAAAACAGAAAATATTCATTATTGAAGAATTTTGCTATCGGCTATTACTCGTTAAAAAAGAACAACGAATTTAAAGAAATCGGCGGCTCGCTTGAGCGTGATTTGGGCTATCAGGAAGGGGAAATGAAAGGTCTGGGACTGCATTTTAAGGAAATATTTTACGATTATGAAGTGCTTTCCGACCTACTGAAAACAAAAGAGGATTGGCAGGTAATTATTATGCTCCGTAATAAGGAGAATATGGTAATACCCTCACTGGTCAGTCATCGTATCATCAAAAATAAAAATAACACGGTGCTTCGGAGCTATGGGCTTGTAGTGCCGTTTGAAGAAACTATAATAGATAATTCATCTTCCGATAGCTCGTGGGAATCATTTGATATAATCAATAATTCCCCTATCGCAACTGCCGTATTAGACGGCGTGGGTAAAATCCAGACATCTAATAAATCATTCAGGAGTATTATTAAAAATAACAGTAAAGCAGGGACGGTTACTAAGTTGCAGCAGATAATAGCAACCGGTGATAATGATGATGTCAATAAACTGCTAAAAGGACTGGCTACAGGGCAGATAGAGGCTTTAAACCCTATAGATGTAAAGATAAAGGGTACGGGAGAAGAGACCGCTTCTTTGTACCTTTCGCGTATTACGGGTAAATATGGCGGTTTTGACGGAATAATAGTACATTTGATAGATACTACCGAGCTGAAAAACCTTGAGATGCGTTTTGTGCATTCACAAAAAATGCAGGCAGTAGGACAGCTTGCAGGCGGTATAGCACACGACTTTAACAACTTGCTTACGGCGATGATGGGGTTTTGTGACTTGTTACTTATAAAACATCCTGCGGGAGACCCGTCATTTGCCGATATAATGCAGATAAAGCAAAATGCCAACCGTGCGGCTAATCTTGTAAGGCAACTACTGGCATTTTCAAGGAAGCAGACATTGCAGCCTAAAATAATCAGCATTACCGATGTGCTTGCCGACCTTTCCAACCTTATAGGACGGCTGATAGGTGAGAATATCGAACTGAAAATGGAATACGGTAATGATATCGGGTGCGTCAGGGTGGATAAAGGACAGCTTGAACAGGTGATAATCAATCTTGCGGTAAATGCACGTGATGCTATGCCCGACGGCGGAAGTCTTACCATAAAAACAAGCAACATCAAGATAAACTCCAAAAAAGACTTGAACAGGAAACTGATACCTGCATCGGTAGATGATGTTATAGAAAAAGGCGATTATGTTTTGGTGGAAGTTATAGATACCGGCTGTGGTATGGATAAAGAGCAGATATCAAAGATATTCGAACCTTTCTACTCTACAAAAGAAGTGGGGGCGGGAACAGGTCTGGGGCTTTCAACGGTATATGGTATTATAAAACAAACCGACGGCTATGTTTATGTTTCAAGTATGCCGGGTAAAGGAACCAACTTCAGTATATTCCTGACCCGTCATAATCAAAAAGAAGAAAGTGCCGATGTAAAGGCAATTGCGGATAAAGGCAATGCCGGTGATCTTGTGGGAACGGGGACGATATTGTTGGTTGAAGATGAAACGCCTGTCAGGATATTTAGTAAAAGCGCACTAAATAGCAAAGGATATGATGTTTTGGAAGCGGACTGCGGAGAGGCGGCGCTGGAGATAGTTAAAAAACAGGGTAAGGACATAGACCTTATAGTTTCAGATGTTGTTATGCCGGGTATGAGCGGCCCTGATATGATAAAAAAAGTATCGCAAGACCACCCTGAAATAAAGGTTATCTTCATTTCAGGTTATGGGGAAGATGCTTTTATCGAAACATACGGAGTAGAACGTAAATTCAATTTCCTTTCCAAGCCATATACATTGAAACAACTGGCGACAAAAGTTAAAGAAGTTTTAGAAGAAAAATCATGAAGAAAAAGAAAAGACGTTTCTCGATTAAGCACAAGCTTATGACGATGAGTATGGTTACCGGTTTTTCAGCAGTGTTACTAACATGCATATTATTTACGGCATACGGAACTTTCCTTGCCAGAGGAAGCTTGGAAAAAGAACTATATCTGGTCAGCCATATTTTGGGTAACGGCATAGGAGGTTATATCAATGAAGGCGACAGGGGTTTTGTAAAGAACAGTATAAGCGACCTTAGTATAAAAGAATCAGTGGTACTTGCATGTGTGTATGACGCTAGCGGAAGCGTGTTTGCCTCTTACCTGAAAACACCCGATAGCCGATGTCCGCTAACACCTGAAAAGAGCGGGGTGTTTAAAAGCCGGAACAGTATGGCGTTATATAATGATATAATGGTGGCAGGAAAAATCGCCGGTTATTTATATATAGAGTCAAATCTTCAGGAAGTAAGGGACAAGATACCTCAATATATTATGTTCGCATTTGCCTTAATGACTTTTGCTATCGCACTTGTCTATTATATTTCGGCAAAATTCCATCGTATGATAGCCGACCCTATAATAAATCTGGTGAAAACTGCACATAACGTAATAAAAGAAGATAATTACAAGGTTAAAGCTGTAAAATATGATAATGATGAAATAGGTGATTTGACAGGTGCGTTTAATAAGCTGATGTTGCAGGTGAAAAATGAGCGTGAGAATCTTGAGCAAAATGTGCAGGAAAGAACCCAGCAGCTTGAAGAGGAAAAAGAAAAGGCGGAAGCCGTAAATATTGCAAAAAGTGAGTTTTTGCGGAATATGTCCCACGAGTTCAGAACCCCCCTGCATGGTATGTTAAGCTTTTCAACATACGGTATGAACGAGGCACAGACCGCACAAAGAGTCGACCTGCAACGATATTTCACAAGGATAAATCAGGTTGCAAACCGACTGTTAAAGCTGGTTGAGGCAATACTTTCCATAGCCCAGATAGAAAGCGGCAAAGAGCCTATGAATATTGAGCAGAACAACCTGCTTAAAACAGTTCGGTCCGCAATAAGGGAGCAACAGGCATTGCTGATGGAACACGGGATATCCGTAAATCTGCAAGAGCCTAATATAGAAACCGATGCCGATTTCGATAAAGATAAAATGGTGCAGGTAATAACCAATATATTAGGTAATTCAATTAAGTTCACCCCGGAAGGGAAAGAGATAAGGATATATTTCGGTGAAAGAATGTTCACAAGGGACAGAAGAAGGAAAGAAGCACCATGCATTACAGTTTCAATAGCCGATCAGGGAATCGGTATTCCCGAAGACGAACTTGAGACGATATTCGATAAGTTCGTGCAAAGCAGCCGTACCGATACCGGTGCCGGTGGAACGGGACTAGGGCTTTCAATCGCAGCGGGTATTGTTAAAATGCACGAAGGAATTATTGAAGCTGCCAATAATGAATCCGGAGGAGCTGTATTTACCGTAACAATCCCTCGTGAATCTCGCAAGAAGGTTGCTTAAAAAATTAATAAAACCTCTATACTTTTTTATATTTTTGCCTATTTTTATAATTATAGGAAAATAAGGAAGGATTGGTAATCATGGGAAAAGACGAAAAAAGCGGTGTTATAATATATCAGGATATATCGGTACAGTCCAATAAATCAGACTCATCGCATTCGGCGATTAAGGGAGCTGCAAATTCTAAAGGAGCATTAGGGCTTAAAACAGAAGACCTTTCGGTACGTTTTGCTAATGGGGCGGTACAGGTTGGTTGGGTAGAATCTGTTAAAAAAGACGACGAATCGGTTTTAAAGTCAAGGCTGACCAGAAAAAGAAATGAGGGACACAGGTTAAAAGTAGATTTGGCAATGTATAAAAAGATATCAAGGGATATCAATAACTTCATGGATCAGGAGTTTGAAAAAAATAATGATAAGAACGGGGATATTTTAATAGTAGGCAGAAAAATTAAAGCATCTCTTGAAGATACGGGAAGCATTGCGACTTATTTCAGGTCAAAGGGAGCGTGGGCAAGTATAGCACAGGATTTATATAGTCGTGATATAATAGCGGCAGCAGGGGGATTTGACAAAAAGTCAGTTGATGAGCTTGAAGAATCTTCAAAGAAGGTTGATGTGGAGGTAGATAAAAATGCAAACTACTATAAAGCTGAAACGGTTGAGGCTTTTTTTGAAGAGCTTGGAAGGTTCAAGTTCGGTAAGAACAAAAAGAATGAGAAGATAAAGTTTGATAAAGACGAACAATTTTGTATGGAACGGTTTTCTAAAAGTGCAAGGAAATCCGCTGAAGACGGAATCTTTGAGCGTGACGAAAGCCTGCCTATGGCAGAGCAATACAGACAGTATGTTTATAAAAGTGCTATAAAAAAAGGCTCACAAATGTGCGTCATATCATAAATCTAATTAATAAATTACTTTTAAACTATGCATTATACATATATAAATTCTACTATTAGTATAAGAATTGTAGGTAGTTTATAGTGAAAAAGAATCTTTTCAGCTTATCGGTATTATTTTTATCATTATTTTTGTTTCCTCAAAAAAGTTATGCACTTTTCGGTTTTGGAAAAGTACAAAGGGCAGGAGTTCCTATCATAGAAGCTACTGAGCTTGGTAACGGCGAATATGTCAAGAATCTTATAGAGCAAGGGGTTGATATAAATGCCGTAGATAAAAACGGGCAAACGGCTTTGATGAGGGCCGCAGCGGCAGGTAACGACCAGATGGTAGCGATACTTATAACAAACGGTGCGGATATTGGGTTACAAGATAGTAAAGGTAATACCGCCCTGCATTATGCTGCTGCAAACGACCATGCAAGCACCACAAAAATGCTCATAAATAACGGGGCTATAATAAACATTACCAACCGTAAGGGACAGACACCGCTTGAACTGGCTATCAAAAACGGTAGCGTCTACGCAATCAGGGTAATTGATTCGGGTGCTTTGGCAGTGGTGGAGACTAACGCAGGATTTACTATCGCTGCCGCATCTGCCGCAGGTTCGGGTATTTCAACTACGACTATAGTAACAACGGCAGGTGTTACCGCCGCAGGTGCAGGAGTTGCCGTTGCCGCAGGCGGTGGAGGAGGGGGCGGTGAAACCGCTTCATCAGGTGGCGGGAACAATGATAACGAGATTCCAAATGAAAACCCTCCCGGTAATCCTCCCAATAACCCTCCGCCTTCTCCTCCCCCAACGTCGCCAAACCCTTTTGTGGTTGAATATAATCAGCAACAGGGGCTGGCTCTGATAAAAGCCGATATTGCCTATAGCCGAGGTTATACCGGAAATAATGTAGTGGTTGCGGTAGTCGATACAGGCGTTGACCTTGACCATGTTGAACTCGATAGCCGTATAGTGTCGGGAGCCGGTGCAACTTTCAATAACGGTGTGCAGGTTGGTAACGGTGATGAAGAAGGCTTCGAGATAACAGATAGCACAACTAATGCGGAGTTAAATAATGCGGACTTTTGGCACGGCACGCATGTAGCAGGCATAATTGCGGCTGAAAAAAACGGTGTGGGAACACACGGGGTTGCCTATAATGCAAAGATATTGCCCGTTAATGTTTATACTATTGCCGATAAAAGCCTTTATAATGTAGATATAGCCAAAGGTATAGATTATTCGGTGGCAAATGGGGCAAGGGTAATAAATATTAGTCTGGGTGGTGGGGAAGACGCACAGATAAAAACAGCCATACAAAACGCAGTCAATTTTAGTGGGTCTGATGCAAACGGCGATAAGAGTATATTAGTTGCGGCGGCGGCAGGTAATTTATATGCAGATGACGCTGTTTCAGTTGCCGATAATCCCGTTTATCCGGCAAGGCACGCAGGCGATACTGATTTTAATCCTACAAATGTAGGTGATGCGGGAAGTGACGGTGCGTTGCTTGCCGTTGCGGCAGTTGATAATAACGGCAATCTGGCATCTTTTAGCCATAAATGCGGCGATGCAAAGAACTGGTGTCTTGTCGCTCCCGGTGTAAGTATCTTTTCAGACCTGCCTGATAATTATCTGGCATGGGTTAGCGGTACTTCAATGGCAACTCCGCATGTGTCCGGTGCTGCCGCAGTCCTTATGGATATGGATCCGCACCTTACCGCAAGAGAAGTGGCGGAAATATTATTGCTGACCGCAACTGATAAGGGAAATGCGGAATTATATGGGCATGGACTTTTAAACCTTGATAAAGCCACTCAGCCTATCGGAGTGGTTTCCGTTCCTATCGGAAATAATGTGAATGATTCGCTAATAAGTCTTGATGCAAGTTCAATTACGGCAAGCTCGGTATTCGGCGATGCTTTTACCTCTGCAAACCTTTCTTTCAAGTCACTTGACGTTTATAAAAGGGCATATGATGTTAATATGAATGATTTTTATCATGAAAAGAACCGCTTTACCGTTTTTGAAAACAAATTCAGGGATTTTGGTGATGATATAATAAAAAAACGTGAAAAAATAGGCGAGAATATCAGTTTTGTTGCCGTTAATCTGACAGATAGCGACCCACGTAAAGAAGAACATGAAAAAGAGGAATTCGTAAGAATGTCATTTGCGGCAGATAGTGAATATGGCGGTTTTGAATTTAACCATAATGTACCGATGAATCAGGCATTCAGGTTGTCGGCGTTAGGTGATGTGTCAATGTCGGTTGATAATGTCGGCACAAATTCGGTTCTGGGGCTGGTTTCATACGGCTCAAGCTATAATAACAGATATGTGGTAGATAAGAACAGCTCGTTTAGTTTCGGAAGCTTTCAAGGTGAACAGGAATATGGCGATGTATCGGGTGTGGTAAGTCAGTATAGCAGATATAACGATGAATATGAACTTGCGTTACAGGCAGGTATGATAAACGAGCAGAGCAGTTTCTTGGGCAGCAATACCGAAGGTGCTTTTGCGTTAGGCGAGAATACACCTACATGGTTCTATAATGTGGCGGCAGCCTATAATATATCAAATTCGGTTAAGTTGTTCGGTGCGGCTAATTACGGCATTTCATTTCCCGATGTTGCAGCGGATTCTCTGATAAAGGACGTATCGCAGATAGAAACCTACTCATTTAGTGCAGGTATCAGCAAAAATGCGGTTATCGATAAAAGTGACAAGTTTGAGTTCATTATCTCGCAGCCGTTAATGGTTACGGGGGGAAATGCTAATGTAGTTTTACCTGTGGCAAGGGACATAAGCGGTAATATAACTACGGCTTCATATGACCTTAGCCTTTCACCATCGGGGCGACAGGTCGATTACGGTGCTTTTTATTCAATGGATTTCGGCGGTATATCAAAATTAAGCACGGGTGCGTTATATATTACGCAAGCAGGGCATAATAAAGATGCCGATGATGAAATGCTGTTCATGACCAAATACGGGTTAAAGTTCTGATAATTATTTCAGGTAATAAAACGCCATAACGCATGATTCTGACGTGTCATATGGCAAAAATTCAGCACTGCCGGCTAAATCCCAGCTACCCCTGCTTATACATTTTGTCCTGTGTGATTCAAGGTCGTCACCCCTCATTGTGAGAACGTCGCCGGTACTTGGGTTGCCGTCATCAATTTTGGTTTCAATAGCCTGAGCATCTTGAGGTGTTATTGCCGAATCCCAACCTGCTCCGTCAGTGGTCTTGGCTGAACCTAAAATAATATTAGGCAATGCCGGTTTCTCAAAAAGAGGGTATTTGTCACTTTTGTAGTTGGCAAAGCTGTAGAACGCGTCCCTGCTATATGCGGAATCAGGAGTATTAATACCGGGCAGATACATATCCGACCTTCCCCATTGCCCGCTATATTCGGTTGAAATAATGCCGCTTAAATATAAATGCTGCGGTAAATATACGCCTTCTAAATATTGCTCGTCATCACTATCTGAAAAGGATTCATTGTACAGATCGCCATTACCGTCGCCATTATTTGCCTTCTTGTCTAAAATCTCAACGGCATTCGGCAGGTCACCGGGTAAATACTCATATTTTGTCTTAAATGCCAGCACGGAAGACTGAAGGTTTTTTACCTCGGATATTACGGATTTTATTTTTGAAGATTCCTCGGTTGCCACGGTCTGTGCAACACCCATAGTAGCCAATCCTGTTGCTACAATTGAAACAAAAATACTCGTTAATGTAAAATTTGAACTACCCATATTATGCCCCGATAATGTAATAAACAAACACCATTGTAACACATTGGTAACATCTAGTCACTATAATATTTTTCCTCTTAGCATCTCACGTTTTTTGCCGAAGCCACGTTGCTTTATTACAGTGAAGTTATTTTCTTGTAGCCCCCTTCTGACGATTCCGGCGCTTGTAAAAGTTGCGAACGTACCGTCTGGCTTTGTACGAGCGGACATTGTTTTGTACAATTCTTCACACCACATATCGGGGTTTTTTGACGGTGCAAAGCCGTCTAAGAACCATGCATCGGCACTTATGTTAATCTTCGGTAATGCCGTTTTTATATCCTCAAACAATATTTTGATACTGCAATTTTCCAGCTTTATGTCTTGGCAAGGGTATTGCTTGAGAAATGCGTCTAATTGCTTGCTAAATTGAGGGTATTTTGAAATTGCTCCTACGATATCTTCGCTGCTTAAAGGGTATTTTTCTATTGATATGTAATTTAACATGCGATTCGGGCATAGTGACTTCCAAAGCTCGTATGCACAGAAAAAATTAAGCCCCGTACCAAAACCGGTTTCGATGATGGTGAAATCATCTGAATTATCTTGCCAGCGATTCTTTAGGTCGTTACCTTCGATAAAAACATAATATGTTTCTTCCTTGCCGTCTTCCGTTGAAAAATATATATCATCAAATTTTTCAGATACGGGGTGACCGTCTTTCCATTTCATAAAATTGTAAAGTTAATGTTATCTCGTTATTCATCTCCAAGAACTTCCATAATCTTAGAGCCATATTTCTCGTCCTGAAGTTCGCTACATTCTTTTTTTGATATGCCGTTTTTGCCGATAACTAAATCAATTATTTCATACGGGAACATAGATAATATCATAACAGGTATTACTACTTTATAAAATACCTCGTTTATAGCTCTCTTTATTTCCGTCATTGTGGAAATAGTAAAGTACAAAAATATAATAGATATTATTATTAAGACGGAATATTCCTCAAGAAATTCGGCGACAGTGCATATCTCAGGACTTAAATTTAACTTTTTGGAGGCAAATGATACGCTTGGTATTATTAATATACTTAAAATTAACAAGTATAGCGTTCTTATCATGTACTTAAACCCCCGAAGCCTTTATCAGCTCTTTTGTGTAATCTTTAGCAGGCTTATCAAATATATCGGATACCGTTCCCGATTCTACGATATCACCGTCCTTCATTACCAGTATCCTATGCGATATTGCTTTGATTACCCTCAGGTCATGGCTTATGAAAATATACGATATTAATTTTTCCTTTTGCAGTTTTCTGAGCAGGTCGATTATCTGGGATTGAACTGATAAGTCAAGAGCCGAAGTCGGTTCGTCCAGAATAATAATCTTAGGATTCAGTACCAAAGAACGTGCAATTGCAATACGCTGACGCTGACCGCCGCTGAACTCATGCGGATAGCGGTTAAGCATATTCTGTTCCAGTCCTACATCAGTCAAAGCCCGTCCGATTATGGTATGACGCTCCTGTTTTGTTGTTCCGATATTGTGAGCTTTTAGTCCTTCTTCAATTATCTGTGACAACGACATGCGAGGGTTAAGGCTGGCAAAAGGATCCTGAAATACTATCTGAATTTCCTTTCTTAACGGACGCATGGATTTACCGTCAAAAATATCAATACGCCTTCTGTCAAAGTCTATAACGCCCTTACTTGAAACCAGACGCAATATAGCCATAGCTAAAGTAGATTTACCCGAGCCGCTTTCACCTACTATCCCTAAGGTTTCGCCCTGCTTTAAGTCTATAGTGGCATGCTTTACCGCATCAACGAAACTTACGGGAGTACCGAAAAAGTTCCTTTTTATAGGAAAAGATACGTTTAAGTCATCTGTTCGTAATATTGTTTTTGCATTTGCAGGCAGTTTAACAGCCCCTCCTTTAGGTTCGGAAGATAGTAGATGCTTTGTATATTCATGTTGGGGTTTTGAGAAAATGGTCTTCGTATCGGCAGTTTCAACCAATTCACCGTCATTCATCACACAGACATTATCGGATATTTTTCTGACTATCGTAAGGTCATGTGTAATCATCAAAATTGCCATGCCCAGTTTGTTTTGCAGGTTTTTTAATAACTTTAATATCTGTGCCTGAACGGTAACGTCCAGAGCCGTAGTCGGCTCGTCTGCTATCAGCAGGTCAGGCTCGCATGCAAGTGCCATAGCTATCATAACCCTTTGCCTCTGACCGCCGGACAGTTCATGCGGGTATATGTTAAGCCTGTTTTTCAGCGAATCAAGCTCTACCATATCCATTAATTCCCTGCAGCGTTCCTTTACCTTTTCCGAAGAAAGTCTTCCATGTAGGTAAAGTATTTCGGATATTTGCCTTTCAATCGTATGCAGAGGGTTTAATGATGTCATGGGTTCCTGAAATATCATAGATATCTTATTGCCCCGTATGCCCCTCAATTTACTATCGGGTAAGCCCATAAGGTCATTGCCCTCGAATAGTATGCGTCCGCTCGGGTGATATGCCGTAGGGTAGGGCAGTAACTGCATTATCGAAAGTGCAGTAATGGACTTTCCCGAGCCGCTCTGACCGACTATTGATAGCAATTGTCCTTTGTCCAGATCAAATGAAACTCCCCTAACAGCCTCGATATCTTTGCCGTTACCCTTAAAAGAAATACTTAGATTTTCTACCTGCAATAGAGGTTCTTTACATTTATTAATCTTATTCATTGATAAAAATTCATTTGATTGTTAAAATATTATAAGTAATGTTGTTAAATAGTAAACTGAGATGACAGTCAGTCTTATATTAACATCTTATTACAGAGTGTGAATCTTTTTCATAAAATTAGTAAAATATTATGCATAACATTTTAAAAAACAAAAAAACTATCGTATTTTCAGTTGTTTTTTCAAGCCTGATAGCCTTGGCAAGCTGTAGCTCGTATGAAAACGATACCAGCATGGGAAAAAGAAAAGCCGAATCAAGAGGAACCGTAACGGACAAGGTGTTATATTATCCGAGAAAGACAAGCAATTGGTTTTCGAATTTTTGGGATAAACATGTAAAAGGTGTTCCGCCTGACTGGCAAAGATATATGGATTTGGGGCAACCTCGCAAGCCCGTATATAATCCGGGCGGTCAAATGTATATGAACCAGCCGGGAGAGCCTGTAATAATGCCGCAAGACAAGCATATGTATGGCGATTCCGGACAAATGCCTAGCCAGCCTAGCTATGGCGGAGTTCCTATGCAACAAAGACCTATGCCTGAACCGGGTTTCGGTTATGCTACGCCTGAAGATAATTACGGTGTTTATAATGAGCAACCGTATAACCAGCCGGCATATGTTCCGCCGCCTTCAATAGCCCCGGTGGAACAGCCGCAATACACCCCTTTGATGCCTTCTCCCGTAGGTTCGGCATCGCAGGGTGATGAGATGGGGCAGTCATTACCGTGGCAGCAGCCCGATAGTTCATACCAAAGCGAGCCTATACCTCTTTCTCCGCAATCGGGAGGCGTTCAAAAGGATCAATATTATGAAGGAGATGTAGACATAAGACGGGATGGTTTTGTACCGGCTCCACTGGCTCCGTGGGAAAGGGATCCTAACTACACGGGAGGGGCGGAATCAGGTTCACAGGAATATAAACCCGTATATCAGGGAGGGGCATATGAACCGTCTAGCATGCAGTCACCTTATGATGAGGATCTTTCAAATGTAGGCGGCACTGTAGACCCTTATGAGCCGGGAGGCTTTGAAAAAGGGTTTAACCCTCCTTCGTATGACGAGCTTGAAAAAATGGGCGGTGATCCGTTTGCTCCTATGCAGCATAAATATATAAGGGTGTTTGAACCTGTTACCGCCGAATATTATTACGATGAAAGCGGTAATGTAGTTTCTAAGGAGCAAAAATCGGAGTTCGTACCTGTGCCTGTTGTTAAAAAAAAAAGCTCCTCACGTTCCGTAAGTAAAAATATGTTTCCTCTTGAGGAGTACGCCCCGAAAAGCAGTGTCGGCGTGAATAATTATTTCAGTTCACCTCAACAGCAAGGGTTCGTATCTTCTGCGAATAAAGAAAAAGTTAACTCAAGAATTGATGAGTTGATAATAAAACTTGGGGAAGAAACCGCTTTAGTTACCCTAGATGCCGGTAATTATGGAGCAAAAATAGAAAAAGAACAAAAAACCGATGAAAATGCTGTAAATGCCGAGGCGGTCGAAACCGTTAAAGTGCCGGGTACTCCTCAGGAGTTGTCAGAAGAGGAGAAACCTTTTGTAATCCCGAAAGTAAAACAGTCGGAGCTTGCTGAAATAACGCCGTCAAAGAAAGACCTGTACGACCCTAAGCCTGTTGAACTGATAATGCCGGGTCAGACTCCGGTTGTTCCGCTAGAAGATGAGAAAGTTGCGGAAAATGAAGTTGCAAAACAGGCAGTGGAAAAAGAGGTTGTAGAAAAAGCGGCTAAAAATGACGTTAAAAAAGAAGTTGCAGTTAATGACAAGAGGCTGTTTAGAGAAGTTCCGTCCGGCAACTTGCCTTGGCTGGCAGAGTCGGAAAAAACGGAAGTAAAACAGGTTGTTGAATCACCAAGCAATATTGATGAGGAATTTGAGAAAATCAAGTTGGGGCTTTTACCTATAGCTCATGAAAAAGTGCAGGTAAAACCTATAAATACCGCTGAAATAGCATTTCCTGTAAATAATCCGGTAGAAGATGAGTTTTCTCCTATCGACCTTGCACCTCCTGTGCAGAAGGTAGGATCGGTAAGGGTGGAAAAACCTCTGCTTGATGTGCCTGAGATTAGCGAAGTTACGGAATCACAGCCACAATTCTTCGAGGAAAACCTTGCACAAAAACAATATTATATCCAAGGAAACGCGCCTCAACAGGCGGAGCAGGATAATACCGTAACCCAAAACGCTCCGTTTTATGAGGAGCAGCAACAAATTGTTGTTGTTACTCCCGCAAAAAACGAGTATGTTGCACCCCCTATAGTTAATATCAGGAAACAATTCGAAGAATATCGAAAAGAAAACCGGTCTTCATCTTATAGTATATTGCGTGGTTCAAGATATTCTGATAGAAGGAACGCAGACTAGTTTCCTATATATTTTTATTTTTGGATATTTTAAATGAGTGATGAATTTTACCGTATATCACGCTTGCCTCCTTATGTGTTTGCAGAGGTAAATAAAATTAAAGCTGCCGCAAGAGCCCAAGGTAAGGACGTGATAGATCTGGGTATGGGGAATCCCGATACACCGACCCCAAAACATATTATAGATAAGCTTATTGAAACCGTTAATAACCCGAGAGTACACGGATATTCCATGTCAAAGGGAATACCGGGACTAAGGAAAGCTTTGGCAGGGTATTATAAAAAAAGGTTCGGGGTAAAGCTAAGTCCTGAAACTGAAGTTGTGGTAACACTGGGTTCAAAAGAAGGGCTGGCAAGTCTTGCAACGGCTATCACAAAACCCGGTGATGTAATCATGGTTCCTAATCCTAGCTATCCGATACACACATACGGATTTATAATAGCAGGTGCAAGCGTATGGTCTTTGCCGAACTTTGTTAATGAAGAAGGGCTTATCGACCAGATAAAAGATGCCGTTCAGCATTGTTCGCCAAAACCGGTTGCCTTGGTTCTTAACTTTCCGGGTAACCCGACATCGGAAGTGGTAAGCCTTGATTTTTATAAAGAGGTGGTAGACTATTGCAGGGGGCAGGGAATATACATAATTTCAGATTTGGCTTATGCCGAGATATATTTCGATGAAGACAACCCTCCGCCGTCAATATTGCAGATAGAGGGTGCAAAAGATATTGCTATCGAGTTTACATCCGTCAGTAAAACATACTCCATGGCAGGGTGGAGAGTCGGGTTTGCAGCAGGTAATAAAAAACTTATCAGTGCCCTTACACATATAAAATCATATGTCGATTACGGATCATTTACACCGATACAGGTGGCTGCCGCTATCGCACTTAACGGCCCTCAGGATTGCGTGGCAGATTTACGCCGGCTATATAAAGAAAGGCGTGATGAGCTGGTTAAAGGACTGAAAGCCGCAGGGTGGGACGTTCCCGTACCGACTGCCTCCATGTTTATATGGGCTCCTATACCTGAAAAATTCAAAGAGATGGGTTCTTTAGAATTTTCAAAGCAACTATTGCAACATGCCGATGTTGCCGTAGCACCCGGTATTGGCTTCGGTAAATATGGTGAAGGACATGTAAGGATAGCATTGGTAGAGAATAAACAAAGGATACGTCAGGCATGCAAGAATATAAAGAAGTTCCTGCAATCTCATAAGCCTAGCACTAAAGTTGCTAAATCTAAAAAAAACGAAACCATTAGTTGATTTAAAATTATTTTTTAATTATCTTACAAATGTCAGCTAATCTATATAAGGTATAAGAAGATGAAAGCACTTGTAGTCGATGATTCAAAAACAATGTGCGAAATGGTAAGCCTTACCTTAAAAGAAAAAGGATTTGATACGGTTGTCGCTTATGATGGTGAACAGGCGGTTGAAGCTGTGGGAAAAGATAAGTTCGATCTGGTAGTTACCGATATCAATATGCCTAACATGGACGGTATAGAGCTTATAAGGTATTTACGCAATGAAGGCGGCTGTAAAGATATACCTATACTGGTATTGACAACCGAAGCAGGCGAAAATGCCAAGCAAAAAGGCAGGGAAGCCGGAGCATCAGGCTGGATAACCAAACCGTTCAAGCCAATAGTACTTAACGCTGCCGTTAGTAAAGTATGTAAACTGGCGTAAGTAGTTGCCTAGAAATTTCTTACTATATCAGAAGAACTGCTCTGGTTCTTCGTAACTGCCTTCTTACGTGTTCACCGGCATTTGCAATGTCTAGATTAACTGAAGAAAAAGGTTCGGGATTCTCATCTGTTTTGAAACGGTCGGTAAGCTGACCGATAATTTCATTGCGTAATGCGGTATCAGATGCGTTTCCTAAATCCTTTAAACGTCCCATTGATGTGTCACGAAACATTCCTACAATGAATCTTAACGGGTCTTCATTAGATAAGGGTGTATTGTTGTTAAGCTTTTGTGAAAGCTCCTGAGTGTCCGTATTATCATTCAAATATTCAATCGTTTCTGAGATTACTTCTTTTTGGTACGGGCTGGGACTATTGGAATCAGGCATTTTTTCTATCTTTAATTATTAAACATTCAATAGTTATTTTTATAACAGAAAAAAGTTTGTTACAAGATAAAAAGTTAATTTATTAACAAACAAGGTGTTGTATATCTCGGGTATTATAGAAATCTCTGCAAAAAGTTGTAAAGTTCAAATCTTAGTTCTTTTTATTCCCTCTCTCGTGTGCGGGTGGGGTGGAGAGGGGGTAATACATGCAGGTATAACAAATGCTTGAGAGTTTTTGCCCCTCACAAAAACACTTTCGTGTTTTTAACTCTCCCTCAAGGGGAGAGTAGTTTTTTGACTTTTGCAGAGGCTTCTATAGTATTTCCCGTTTTCAATAATTATATCATATTTTTACTTAAATTCCTTGCGTAACTATTTGCCTAAAGTATATAACTTCACAAGAGAATATTTTAAAAAAGATTGCATATGTTATTATCTAAAAAATTAGAGCAAATAAAAGATTCTATCTCTAATCAGCCGCCAAAGGTTTCTTTCGAGTTCTTTCCGCCACGTACCGATAACGGTGTTGAGAAACTAAAAGAAAATATATCATTGCTGGAAAAATTATCGCCTGCATATTGTTCGGTTACCTATGGTGCAGGAGGTTCCACACAGGAAAAAACATATGAGATAGTTAAGTATATCAAGGAAAATACATCTATAAAACCTGCCGCCCACCTAACATGCGTAAATGCAACCCGTGACGAGATAAATAATGTCGCAAAAAGTTACCTTGATATCGGTGTAAATAAGATAGTTGCGTTGAGGGGAGATGTTCCCGGTGGAACAGGGATTTATGAGCCGAGCGTTGAAGGTTACGCATATGCCGATAACCTTGTTAAAGGATTGGTGGAGTTAGGGGATTTTGACATTTCTGTTGCGGCATATCCTGAAGTACACCCACAGGCTCCCGATGCCGTTTTTGACCTTGAGCATCTAAAAAGAAAAATAGACGCAGGTGCTAAAAGAGCCATTACGCAATATTGCTTTGATACCGATAAGGTATTACGATTTATAGATAAGGCTAGGGCGATAGGGATAGATGCCCCAATAGTTCCGGGAGTGGTGTTGATGAACGGATTTGAGCAGCTAATATCGTTCAGTAAAAGATGCGGTGCAAATATTCCTGAATGGATGTTCGATATATTCAGTGGTGCTGACCAAAGTCCTGAAATTTGCGATATGGCATCTGTTGCAGTTGCAGCAGAGCAATGCAGGCTGTTAATGCAGGAAGGAATCAACGAATTTCATTTTTATACCCTGAACAGGGCAAATCCGACTATTGCAGTATGCAGATTGCTAGGGGTTAAGTGAAAGTGTTAGAGATAATTAATCCTGATACAAAAAAAATATTTTATTGTCTGGATAATAAAGCCCGCTTTGTAGGTGGATGTGTCAGGAATAAATTACTCGATATCAATATAACTGATATTGATATTGCCTGCCTTTATACACCTGATATAACCACTGATAAATTAAGCAAAAAAAATATCCGTGTTATCCCGACCGGTATAAAACATGGTACGGTAACAGCCGTTTTAAATAACACAACATACGAAATAACGACCTTACGCAAAGATATGGCTTGTGACGGAAGACATGCTGAAGTTGAATATACCGATAGCTGGGAAGAAGATGCTGCAAGGCGTGACTTTACCATAAATGCCATGTTTATGGATATTGAAGGCAATATATATGACTATTTCGGCGGCAGGGAAGACCTAAAAAACGGCGTGGTTAAATTTGTCGGTAACGCTGAGAAACGTGTCAGTGAAGACATATTACGGATATTGCGATTTTTCAGGTTTTATGCCTATTACGGCAAAGGGAGAATGGACGCTAATGCTTTGGAGGCATGTGAAAAATTTGCTGATAAAATACCGGAACTTTCAGGCGAGAGGATACAGTCGGAAATGTTCAAATTAATGGCTGCCAAAGAAGCTGTAGAAGTTTTAAAAATTATGGTTGATAAAAAAATCACCGATAATATCTTCGTAAGTGATATTGACCTTAAGGCATTTGGCGAAATATCCAAGCTCAGTGACAATGTTTTGTTAAAGCTTGCCGGTCTTATAAGTCGATACAACAAACAAAGTGTTACATCTTTAAGTGAAAAATGGAAGCTTTCCAATAAAAATAAAAATTACTTATCGACAGTTTTGTTCCCTAGTGTAAAAATAGATTTTAATAGTGATATCGGATTGCAAAAAAGGGCTATCAGAAAATTAGGCGGCGATATTTATAAAGATATAGTTTTGCTTGCGTGGAGCCGTAAAGATATTTTGGAAAAAGATATGGAAAAGCTAATCGCAATCGAACAGAAATGGCAAGTACCCGAATTTCCGCTAAGAGGCAATGATATAAAAAAGCTTGGCATAAGGGAAGGAAGGCAAATAGGTAAGATGCTATTTATTGCGGAAGAATTTTGGGAGGAAAATAATTACACACCTTCAAAAAAAGAAATTCTGGACTATATCTTGGAATGCATGAAATAAGGGATTATTCAGTATGGTAAATTAAAAGTAGCACTTCTAACCTTTTAAAAAAAACCGCTTGTTAATTTTGTTAACGAAGCGGTTTTTTTTATCTTAATCAAATAATTTTTCTACGTACTGCTGCTAGGCTTGCTGTTGGTTTTGCGGATTGAATCGAAGATACTTACGCTTTGGGCAACTATTGAGCTTAAACCGCTGATATCGTTAGCATTAGCCGGAAGAAGTATCGTATTACTTTCTTTAGCCAGTTGTTTGAACGCTAAAATATACTGTTCGGCGATTCTTAAAGATACCGCATCACTACCGCCTTGGGACTGTATAGACTCGGCAACTTTTCGGATTCCTTCTGCCGTAGCGGTGGCTACCGATATAATTGCCTCTGCCTCACCCTTTGCCCTGTTTATCTGGTCGGTCATTGATGCTTCGGATTGCAATACCATATCACGTTTGTCGGCTTCAGCTAAGTTTATCTGAGCATCTCTACGCCCTTCGGAGTCAAGTATTTCGGCTCTTTTTTTCCTTTCTGCCGCCACCTGAAGTTCCATCGCCTGTAAGACGGTAGCAGGAGGGTTGATATCTTTTATTTCATAACGCATGCACTGGATACCCCAAGCATGGGCTGCCTCATTGATAGAGTTCACTATCTTGGCATTAAGGTTCTCACGCTCTTCAAAAGTGTTATCAAGTGTAATTTTACCTATCTCGGAACGCATATTTGTCTGAGCCAATTGAGCAAGTGCAAAATAAGGGTCGCTAACGCCATATGAGGCGGCTTTAGGATCCATTACACGAAGATATAGAACGCCGTCAATATCCAAGGTTACGTTGTCCCTTGTAATTGCCGATTGCTGAGGTATATCGATAACATCTTCTTTTAAAGAGTGTTTATATGCCACCCTTTGCAAGAAAGGTATAAGGAAATTAAGTCCCGGTTCAAGAATTTTATCGAAACGCCCGAGGTTTTCTATAACCCAAGCCTGCTGCTGAGGAACTACTTTAACACCTTTCCACACAAGAAGGAAAAATACAAAAGCTAAAAACATTAAAAAGCCGCTTGTTCCGTCCATTACTCATCTCCTTGGTTTGTTTTTGTATTGTTAATATCGGAAGTTACCGTAAGAACATTGCCGTTTATTTCCCTAACGTAAACCTCATCGTCTTTTTCTATACTTTCTTTTTCATCGCCGTCGAAAAGCTTTGCATTCATTATTGTTCCCGACCATTTTACCTTGCCGGCTTTTTTCTTGTCCAGATTCTTGCCGGATACAATAGCACTATCACCGACTATATTTTTAAAATCACCTTTACTTTCACTGCGGAATTTCTTTAGCGGATACCATAAAACCGCAGCCCATGCAAAGATAAGTCCGAAGAAATAAGCAAACTGTTCAAAATATGAGTTTGAATTTATAATATCAAAATTTATCAATCCTCCTACGGTAATTGCTGCTAATCCCGCAAATAAGAAACCGATACCCGGAACCAAACTAACCTCAAGAACGAAAAATACCGCAGATAATATTAACCATATAAGTGCAACGTGATTTATATCAATTGATTCCATATAATTTTTTTAAATTAAATTACTTGTACAATATATTTATACACAAACAAGATTATGTCAATTAAGTATTATAAAAAAACTATCAGGTTTGAACTTTTCGTATTAGCATTTTTTGTTTGCCTTCATAGCATCGCTTGCAAGATAAAGCGAACCGCAGAATATTATTCTGGCCGGTGTACGGTCAAGTGTGGGTAAAAAGGATATTGCGTCCTCGATAGAATCAAAATCTTTTGCATCAATTCCGACTTTTTTAGCTGCATCGGCAATTACATGAGCGGTCTGAGCTGCTATCTCGGTTTGAACCAGCATGCCGCATACGAACTTTACTTTTCCTTTAAAATGGGAAAGCATTTCTTGTGCATTCCTTCCCCTTGTGAATCCGCATACCAGATATGTAGGTTTGTTCTTCCAATCATCTATCATGCATGAAACCACGTTTGCTCCTGCATTGTTATGTGCCCCGTCGAGCCATATTTCCCAGCCTTGGGGCAACATGTCGATTAACCTACCTGATGTTAACTGCTGCATGCGTGCCGGCCATTTTACTTTTTTCAAACCTTCCGCATATGCCGTATCGGATATTGAAAATCCCTTTAACTGCTTTAAAGCCGCAATTGCAGCGCCGGCGTTAACTATCTGGTGGTCTCCGATAAGTGCGGGTGAGGGAAGCTTCATATCACCTTCGGTACTCTTATAAACCATTCCGCTTTCGGTTTTTTCTGCTATCCAGTCATAACCGAATGAAAATAAAGGTGCGTTAAGCTCCTCTGCTTTTGCTTCTATAACATTATGCGCATCTTCAAATTGCAGGCTTGATATGCATGGAACACCCTGTTTTATGATGCCGGCTTTTTCACCCGCTATTATAGGTATGGTAGGACCTAAATATTCGGTGTGGTCAAGTGATATAGGGGTTATGACCGTACATGCGGGCTTGTCTATCACATTGGTGGCATCAAGCCTGCCGCCCATGCCGGTTTCAAGCAATACTATATCAGCTTTTACCTGTGAGAAAGCCAGATATGCCATTGCCGTAGTGCCTTCGAAAAATGTTATACGCATATCGGCAGCCTTTATACGGCATAAGTCAACTATCTGTTCAAGCATAGGCTCTGATATGTCATTACCTGCCAGCGTTATACGCTCGTTGAAATTTAACAGGTGGGGCGAGCTATATACATGTACCTTATAACCGGCTGCCTCAAGAATCGCCCTTGAAAAGGCTATGGTGGAACCTTTACCGTTCGTTCCTGCATAATGTATAACAGGCGGTAGTTTTTTGTGTGGGTTGCCAAGCTTTTCAAGCAACTCCAAAACTCTTTCCAGACCGAAATCTATCGGTTTGCTGCCTAGGGGTTGCGGCCATTTGGGCATGAATACCATATACTATCCTTATATTTTTCATTGCGGTATATAGTATTTTAGCCAAAATGTAAATTGTTAGGTATTTCCATACTACACTCCGTTTAATAAGACGCATTTACGCCAAATGACCGGTTAACATTTTATTAATTAATAATAATTATAATGATAGACTTAATTTTAGGTAAAAATGTGATATGTCCGACAATCATTTAAGTGAGGATCTTCTAAAAAATGAGAGGATAACTAATATTATCCTTGACCATTGGAATGATATAAAGGGGCTACACCATTTTCCTAAAGAAAGCGATCTGGATACCGCCTATCTTGAGCCTTTGCTTGATAATTGCTTCTTAATAGATGTGGAAGGAATCGTAAACGGCAAATATAATTATAAGTTTATCGGTAAGAACGTATTAAACTCATATGGCAGCGACCTTACTAAAGTAATTGATATTGATGCTCAGAGTCCTTTGACGCAAAAAGACAAGATAATGGATCTCCTCCATAGCAAGCGTCCGGTAATTGATGACGGAAGTTTCAAGAATATCAACGGTGATATCGTCAGATACCACCAGTGCCTTGTGCCGCTGAGCGTAGACGGTTACAAAATAGATAGTATTTTCGGCGGAATGTTTATAAGCATACACCGAAAATAATAAATTCTTTATGCCAAATTAACTAGCATATAGCTGTTTTTGTTGCTTATATTTTCTAAGTTATTATATTGAATTGTTTAGTACCTAATAATAAGCCGTGTAATGGATAATAAAAAAATACCTAATATATTGACCGTATTCAGGATTGTTATAATCCCGATACTTGTTGCGTCTTTCTTTATTGAAGGCAAAATGTATCATTGGGTAGCAGCCGGATTGTTCATAATAGCAAGTATAACGGATTTTTTTGACGGGTATTTGGCAAGAACTTTAAAAGCCACATCTAAACTGGGGCGTTTTTTAGACCCTATAGCCGATAAGTTGCTGGTTGCCTCCGCAATACTTATGCTTGTGCATTTTGACGGCATAGGGCGATATGATATTGTTCCTGCCGTAGCTATATTATGCAGGGAGATAATGGTTTCCGGTTTAAGGGAGTTTTTGGCGGAGATAAATGTCAGTGTGCCTGTAACCAAGCTGGCAAAAGTTAAAACCGCTGTGCAGATGACGGCAATTTTCCTTCTGCTTTTAGGCGTTGAAGGGCCGAGTTTTGATGAAGTGGAAGAAATAACGGAAATAAATCTGACTGTATTTATAGGAAGAATCCTGCTTTGGGTATCTGCAGTATTGACTGTTATTACAGGTTATGCCTATCTTAAAGCAGGACTTAAACATATGAAAGAAGCAGATGAGAAAAAGTAATATCAGATATTTTATAGTTTTTTTTAACTTTTTATGTGCAGTTTTTTGCCCTGTTATATCGTATGGTAATATCTACGAGTTTGAAGTAAAGCAGGGAGACACTTTATCAAATATAATAAGAGAGGTCGGTATATCCTCTACTGATGCGGCAAATGCTATTTCTGCAATGCAGGATATATATAATCCGGGGAAAATCAGGGTAGGAGATAAAATAAAAATTTCATATAGCACTTTAAAAGCGGAGGGTGAAACTAATAAGGTATTGGTAGGTATTGATTTCTTCCCCTCGAAGCTTGAAAAAGTATATGTAAGAAGAGCCGGTGAGGATTCGTTCTATGCCAAGAAAGTTGAAGTGCCTACGGCAAAAAGGTTGGTTAAGGCTTCGGCACAAATCGAGTCAACATTTTTCGGTGCTACCAAAAAATCAGGGATACCTTTCGAAATCGGAAATGAATTTGTAAAAAAATATAGCTATGATGTTGACTTTCAAAGAGACCTGAGAAAAGGTAATACTCTTGACGTTTTATATGAAGAAGTCGTCACTCCTACCGGTGATGTTGTAGGTAGTGGTGAAATATTATATGCAAATCTTGAGCTAAATGAGCAAAGCTATCCTATCTACAGATTCCGGACTTTAGACGGTAGTTACGGTTATTATAACGAAGACGGCGAATCAATAGAAAAATCCTTCTTGCGGACACCTATTGACGGTGCAAGGATAACCTCCGGTTTCGGAAAACGAAGACACCCTATCTTAGGATATAATAAGATGCATAAAGGGCTTGATTTCGGAGCTCCGCAGGGAACTCCTATATATGCCGCAGGCTCCGGCGTTGTGACAAAAATAGGTAAAAACGGAAGTTACGGTAATTACATACAGATAGGACACGGCAACGGTTACTCAACAGCCTACGCTCACCTTAAAGGTTTTAAAAGAGGATTAAAAAAAGGCGGCAATGTAAAGCAGGGGCAGATTATAGGATATGTAGGTACTACAGGTCGTTCTACCGGACCTCACCTGCATTATGAAGTGTTGAAACATGACAGGCAGATTAATCCGTTATCTATAAAAACCGTGGCGGTTAATAAGCTGGAGGGTGTTCAGATGGGCATATACTCGCAGCATGTAAAGATGGTAAAAAGGGAGGTGTCAAAGGTTGATGCCCGCAATAAAGTAGCAGTTCTGGAAATTAACTAAAAAACGATGAGTATCCGATAAACATATATTATGCCCTAATGTAGTTTATACACTTTAGCGGACAAATAATGTAAAAGGATTTTGAGTCGTTAAAGATGAAATCAATCTCAAGAAAGATTAACGAAATATTAACCTTTAAATGCAATAATATTTATATTGTTAACAGTAGATTTTTAGGACAAATACATGCATGTTTGCAAATCTGAAAGACCAAAGACCAAAGACCAAAGACCAAAGACCAAAGACCAAAGACCTTAGCCTGAGAGCTGATAAGGGCTTTACTCTGATTGAGTTATCAATAGTCATTGTAATAATCGGACTAATTGTTGCAGGAGTTGTTGGTGGACAAGCTCTTGTTGAGCAGGCTAAACTTCGCTCTCAAATATCAGACTTGCGGAAATATAATGTAGCATATAATACATTTAAATTAGAGTATGATGCAATTCCAGGTGATATGAGGAATGCGTCAGATTATTGGCCTTTGCAAAATGATGGCAATGGTGATGGGAGAATCAGCGCTAATGCAAATAATGCATATAATGATACTGAAAATAGAAGGTTTTTTCAACATTTGTCGGCTGCTGGCTTAGTGGAAGCTAATTATGAAAATACTTGGAAACTAGGTTTAGGATTTCCATCTTTAAAAATAAACGCAAACAAGGGCATGCTTGCAACGAATACAGCTATCACCGCTCTTCCACCAGATTCACGTCATCAGGTATCATCGTTGGAGGGGTTTAGTTACAAAGTTGCACTATCTCTTGAATATAGTATTGTTTTATCAGGACATCCCAGTTATTTTAATGATTATAATGGAACGGCAAGTCCACGTGTGTATTATAGTATTGACAATAAAATAGATGATGGCAATCCTGTGGAAGGTATATTTAAAAGTCTTAGAGTCTTTAATTCTATTCATGGGAATTGTTTAACAGGGGTCGATGGTGATTATCTTGTAACTAATGAAGCTCCAGCATGCATAGCATCATACATGTTACAGAAATAGATGTTTAGATTAATTTTAGGTAATACGGTAATGGTACTAAAGTGTCCACAAAACTGTTGAGATTACACCTCTTACATGTTCCTAATTTTTAGAATGTTGATTCCACTATAATTTTGTTCTATTATCAAAATTCTTGAAATGACTAACATGCCATAAATTAAATTCAAAGTTACTATAGAAGCCTCTGCAAAAGGTTGTAAAGTTGAAATTTTAGTCTCTTCTCTCTTTGGGAGAGGGAGCTTTTACCACCTTTTGCAGAGGCTTCTATAAGTGCCGAAACAATTTCGCCAATGACATAAAATTAAATATTTCAGTACAATTTTTATAAAATATATATTTATTAAACATTATCAAAAATCGTAACAATACTTTGACAAATATAAGTACTTAGTATATAAGTATGGTGTCATTTTGGGAGATTTTCTATGAAAAAACCGTTTTTATGTTTTTTATCACTATTACTGCTTTTACCGAAGGCTTATGCCGGTGTTTTACCTGAAGATAATATCAGTGCAATAAGGTGGTATAAAGTATATTGGAGCGGAATCCATGTTGCCGATCTTAAAGCACAGGTCAAAGAGGACGGGCTTGATGCTATTATTGAGTCATACGGCATTGTAAAAAAAGTAAGTAAATATGAAAGCGTGTTTAAAACCAGATTCCATTATGTGGAAGGCGAGTTTATACCCGATAGCTATTATACCGAATTCCAACAACGAAACGGCGGTAGAAAAATCGATATAAAGTTCAATAAGGACGGCACTGTTGCCAAAGAGGAGGTTACACCGCCTGAGAACAGAGCAAAAAGACCGGCTGTTAGTGATGCATTAAAGCATGATACATTTGATCCGCTTACCTCTTTTATGGCGGCACGTCAAAAAGTAAAAGAAAGCCTTGTAAAAGGAAGTAACAGCTTCAGCATTAAAATGTATGACGGCAGAAGGCTTTCAGATCTGGATTTTAAAATTGAAGGGCGTTTTGATAGAAAGATAAGCGGCACTACTCATAAAGTGGTGAAAGTGACCTTCAAGCGTAAGCCGATAGAAGGTTATACACAGAACGAATTGAAGCGTATGCAAAAAGAAGAGCCTGTGTTTACATTATATTTAAGCGATGATGAAAAATTATTGCCTATAAAAATGGACGCTGACGCTCCGCTTGGAACTGCCGTATTGCTTTTTGAAAAGGAATGTACGTCACTTGATGAGTGTGCTTAATAAAATTAAGAAGCCTCTGTAATTGATATTACCTCAACCTCTATTATAAGCGGCTCATCTTTTTTGAATTCTACATTCTGAAGATTAAACCCTTTTTCGGTTTCCAATAACTCATAAGGTATCTCAAGCTTTCGCTTTTGGTGTAGCTTCATTCCTAATATACCGTGTTCTATTCCAAACGGAACTTGTTTATTACTTGGGATAAAACCGAATGTACCGCTTTCACCTGAATCGGTTTTGTAATTAACATTGACCTTGCTATTGCACAGTACGGTATCAATGCCCGTGCCTTGGGATAACTCGGTAATCGTAACTTCGGCAGGCGAATTCTGACCGCCCTCTATTTCCATTAGCTCAACTTCGGAAGTTACCGAATAGTCGGCACCCATCAGATTATTTTGAAATTTTTTGTCGGCATATGCCATGTGAGGCGGAATCGCTAATTTTCTTACGCCGCCTTTTTTCATTCCCAAAATACCGTTTTCTATGCCTTTTATTACCAACCCTTCACCGAGCGTTATGCTTACAGGCTTGCCGTCTTTTCTTGTGTTATAAAGCTCAATATTATATTGGGATTTGATATCAAAATGTACGGTTACCTTACTACCGCACATAGCATAATCATCTTTGCCGGATAATTTATCTAACATTATTAATTTATTATATTCTTGTGCCGTTTCAAGTGATACTAATTTATCTTTATATTTCTTTTGAGCCTCCTGCTCTGCCATAGCTTTTAAAATTGCCTGTCCTGTCGGAGTTTTGCCTAGTTCCTTCACTACGTAATTTACTGTTTTATCAGTTAAGCCGGGTTGTTTGTTTTCGGCAGAGATACCTATATCTACAGGTATTTTACTATCTGCTTTATTTTCGTTTTTTGTAACTGCACTTGCTTTTTGAAGCTCCTGATTTTTGGTAGACTGATAATGTTTGGCGTAAGTATATATTATTATTCCCGCTAAAAGCCATGTAAACGGTTTTTTAGGAAGAAGTATCATGAAATTACTCCGTTAATATCAAACATTATCAATAATTTAATAATATATAAATTTAGCGTAATTATCAAGTTACTTAAAGCAAAAGACAAAATTTGCTTATTTTAAAGATGTTTAGTTCTTTATTAAAAAATTTATTAACTGCAATGCGGAAATAAAACCTTGCCTTTTGAGCATTAAGTTTGTATAAAGCCTTTCCAGCCAATTTTATCAGTTCTTTTTTATTACTTAGATTGGTGTTTTTTTTAATACAACTAGCTTTGTATTTATTTGTCGCGGGGTGGAGCAGCCCGGTAGCTCGTCAGGCTCATAACCTGAAGGTCAGAGGTTCAAATCCTCTCCCCGCAACCAAGATTTTCAATGACTTACATGTAATTTACAAGTTATCCTTTTTCTTCTAGGTCGCAAATAGGTCGCAGTAGAATTAAAAAATTTGAGGGTATTAAGTAAATAATGATTCCAATCCTAGTTTTTTGCTATCAATGAATGTTCGTATTGGAGTTTTTCCGTAAGGGCTTTTTGTCCACTTAATTGGTGATAATATACTGCCCCAACTTTAGCTGACAAATCGTTAAGACTATTTTTACAAGTAGTTAAATGCTCTTAACATAATGTCCGAAAATGGGTAGTAGTTTCATATGGCTATAAGCTTACTTTTATGCTATAATTGATACTTTATAGTACCATTATGGTGCTGTAAAGGGGGAGTACATGAATTTTACAAAAAAATATAGTAAAGGCTTCAGTCTTGTTGAAATGTCAGTAGTTCTGGTATCGATAGGCATCATTATCGTTGCAATTATAGGTAACAACAAGTTCGTAAACAATACAAAGATAAACAAAATAATATCAAACGTAGATCAATTTGCCGGTGCTATTGAAAAATTTGAAAAAGAATACGGCTCACTCCCTGGAGATATTGCCAATGTTACCGCTTTAGGAGCCGATAACTCAAGTCGAGGGAACGGTAACGGTGTTATAGATTCAGCAAGTGAGGCACTTAATGTATGGTATCATTTGTCATTGTCAGGTCTCATAGAAGGAGATTATGATGGAACATCAGCGCTTGTTCCGGGTACAGGCACTCCTATGGCTGATATAGAGGGTGCAGGTTATAAAGTTAAGGTAGCCAGTACTATTGTAGCCCGTAATGTACCTGAGCAAGCGATAGCTATTGAGATTGCAGGATACGGTACGACAGATAACCTGCCCATAATTACAGCGGAAGACGCAAAATCAATAGATGAAAAAGTCGATGATGGAAATCCTAACACCGGAGTCATTCTAGCGGAAGGAGACGGAAATTGTATTAATGGTAGTGAATATAACGTATCTGAAGAAACAGCTTCATGCCGTTTAATTTTTGTTATAAGGAACATCAAAAATGTTGATATTGGCAGCCCGACAGGGGCTTGTACACAACTCGGTCTGGTTCGTGTTCTGGCAAGTCCATCAGAGAAGTGTACTGAAGGTTACGAAGGCAAGATAGTACAAACTTGTAGTATTGACGAAAATAATGTAGGTATCTGGGAAATTACAGATAGAGTCTGTGAAGAAGTAAGGTGCAGTAATGGCGGCTCTTATGGTGATACAAGGAAATACGCATGTATAAATGGTATGAATGGTAACGGCATTGTTCAAAGATGTAACGAGAACGGTATATGGGTTGAAGAAAGTAACGACTGTACAATAGATGAATACCAGCCATGTGACACCGATAGCGAGACTAGAGCAATGGCATGTGGTTTTGGAGAAGTAGGCTATATAATTCAGACATGTACAAATAATAAGTGGCAGACCACCAGTAATCAATGTAACCCTGTACAATGCAGCGGACAGGATATAGGAAACGTTAGAAATTCCTCCATTAATTGCGGAACTAATTATACCGGAAATGTTAATGAGGTCTGTACTATTGATGGTCAATGGCAGGTTACTTCAATAGGGTCTACATGCGTTCCTAATTATGTTGGTATGGGCGCATGTACAGATGGAGACACAATGGACTTATCATGCCATTCAGGTAAATCAGGAGTGCATAAATTAATATGTTCCGCCGGAGAATGGACAACCTTAATTGATAATTGTAAACCAATTAGGTGTGATGGGAAGCATCCTGTAGGTTCATATAGGGTAAAAGACGGTGTAAAATGCCCTAATGGTTCAAGTGGGACTGTATATGAATATTGTAACGCAAGCGGCAACTGGCAACCATCAAATAACCATTGTGTTAGCGGGGTATGTGAAGCAACGGATGACTTGGCCGGAAATGCTTTTTGGGGAGTAACTACCGCAGGTAATATAGCAACTTCTACCAATTGTAATGCAGGTTATGAGGTTACAGGTAGCACGCAAAGACAATGCAACGCAGACGGAACATGGGGAGCCGTTATAACGCCTTGTACAAGAATTACCTGTCCAGCTATACCATCCGCTAATTATAATGGTACTATAACAACTGATGACGATGCTACCTATCCTGTAACATTTGCGGGAGAAAATGACGTACAAGCGCTAAATTGTCAAGGTAGCGGTATCGGATACTCAGCGCCGCCAGGATATCCGGTCGCAAATTGCAATTTGAACGGAACATGGTCCAATGAAAGAATTGGTTGTACTAAAGTTTGCAGCGTAACGGGAACTGTTATGGGAAGACCTGTATGTCCTGATGGCGATATTGCCGATAATAGCGGTAACTGGGGATGCGCGAGAATGATACAAGAGGGTGGTTGTGATATAAATAATATAGATGATGTAATGTTCTATGCTGGAGATGTTCCGGGAACTTCGGAAGATTTCTTTGTTCGCCGTTGTGACCTTAGTCAGGACTGGGATCCTGTAGATGGCAGATGTGAAGGTTCTGACGGAACTACAGTTACAAGAACGAATTACCAATGGAAAGATTCAGCCACGAACTCAGGTACCGTACATATGGTATGGGGGACACCTGTTACTAATATAAACACTACTGACGGCCCCGGTAATACGGCAATATTATATGCTGATGCTTCAGGCGTACACGGGGCTGCTGAAGGATGCCGAAACCTGCCTGGTGTTGGCTGGTATTTGCCTGCCATAGCTGAGTTGGATGTAATGTACTCACATTTAATAGGAACTGACGATACTGAACATCCTTTACCACTAGTAGGTGACAATGCGGATCTTAATAATTCGGGAACTACCGGCCCCCTCCGTAGTAGTTATAGTGTCGCAAATGATTGGTATTGGTCATCAACTGAACTTTCTAATTCCGGAGCGTGGACAGAACGTTTAAGTGATGGAAGGCGTTTCGGGTTTACTAAGACCGATTTAAATTCTAACGGCAGGAACAATTATGTACGTTGTGCCCGTAGGGTGGATTCTGTGGTAAATACTATAATGGGACGTCCTGAATGTCCTTCTGGTGATTTATCAACTCCTAGAAACTCAGGCTGCGGAAGATTATTCGGATCTGACCCGACTGATATAGATCATGTAATGTTCTACACTGGTGACCTACCTGGAACTACAACAGATATATTTGTACGCCGCTGTGACCTTGGTCAGGACTGGGATATTATAGACGGAAGGTGTGAGGCTTCCGATGGAACCACTACAACAGTAACTACCTACCAATGGAAAAATGTAAATACCGATTCTATAACACCAAATATATCCTCAGGAGTAAGTCTGGCAGATGCAAATGCTAAGGATGGTCCGGGCAATACGACAATATTGACATCTGCTCCTTATACGCCTGGGACACACCCTGCGGCTGAGGCGTGTAATAATATTCCTGGTGGTGGGTGGTATTTGCCGTCAATATCGGAACTTAGTGTAATATACGCTTACGTAGTTGAGCCATACCATAACTATCATCCTATACCGACAGTGAATGACGCGAATGATGGAAACTATCCTATCACAATTAATACTGTACGCAGTGGTCCACTTGGTCCTACTTTTACTGGTGGAATAGCCACTAACCCACCATATAATCCCGGAGACTTTTACTGGTCTTCTTCGGAAAGTTTAGCCGGTGGCTGGGCACAAAGATTTACAAATGGTGACCAGACAGTATATGGCAGAACAACTACAATATCTTCAAATTCTCGTTTCCTGGTAAGATGCACCAGAAGGTAACTAACAAAGAAACATTTTATTGCGGGTGCAGCTTTACACCAACAACTACAAGCGGAGGAAGCATAAGTTCTGAAGAATGTGGATATAAGCCAAAAAGAAATAATGCTCGTTCTAAAAGTATTGGGGTCGTTTACGGGATAGTGCAAAAAACGACTCTGTCGCATGTGTTGACGTTTAAGGCTCTATCGTTTAGGTATTAGCAGTGTTTTATGTTGTTGGAG